>JBDHYT010000244.1:0-5044 GCA_039811485.1 Marinilabiliaceae bacterium
CTCACCCGAACTTACAAATGTCCAGTCTGTTCCCGACATGTAGGTTGGTATCGCTACCTGAGTCCATGTAGCCGCTGACACATCATTACCATCAAAGTTGGTTGAAACCAAAACCGTCAGGTCGGTAAACGGAGCTCCGAACATTTTCCCTGTATGATCGAATGTGAGTTTGGCGTTATTTACGCCACTTAGGCTTATTTGTGGCGACACAAGCCAGTCTTCATTTTCATGATTAGCACCCCCTTGATTTCCTGAAATCTTCATATACTTATTTGTGGCATCGTGATTCCAGGTCTGATCACCTTTGATATTAAATGTTTTAAAACCTCCAATACCTGTCTGGAATGTCTCGTCGAAGATGGCTGCCGGCCCTGAATTGCCACCATCCGGGTCTAATCCGGTATTGGTATCGGGCCACCAGTATCCGGTTGTAGATTTGATGCCGTTTTTATTGAAATAGGTTTGAAGTTTTCCTTTTACGTAAACCTCTTTTTTATGATTTCCGGCATTATCAACCAGATTAAGGGCTGTACGGACTGCACTACCACCAACCAGCTGGATAGGAACTATTAATGCTGGATTTTTCTCATCGGGAGAGGCTGCCAAACCTATATTTGAAGCACTAACAAATGGAGCTTCAAATTTCAATCCACTGTCGAACGATGTACCTTCGGCACTACCAACAATATAACCTTTAACCCAAACCTCGGCATCGGCAGGTGTTCCAGCCATAACCCATGCAATATTGTAGGGATCTGTTTTAGTGCCACTTCCGGCAGGTGTACCGCCCACGTTACCCGAGCAACGTTCGCCATCGAGTTTTACCTCATCAATGTCACGGATGATAAGCTGAATGGTTGATGTGTATTTGGTAGCAATACCCACTATTGAACCGCTTCCTTCGGGCAGCAACTTATCGGCAAACGAAGAGTAACCGCTTGAGCGCACAACAACTTTATTCTTAAAGCAATCTTCAAGTTCGCGGTTGCCATAATCGGCCTCGGCACCATCTTTTGCAGGTACCGCATAGGTTTTACCAAGTTCTTTGGAGGCAAACTGCACTCCGTCAATTTTAACCAGGCAGCCAAGATATTTGTTGAGATTCGATTTCAGTTCAAACAGAGTTACTTCAATCGGAATGGTAGGATTCATGAATTTAAAACGGCTCATGCATTCGTCAACATCAATATTGTTGACCCTTACGTTACCTTTGGCATCGGTATAGGGTGTTGTGCCAAGCTGAACAAAATCGCCATAATCGCCAAGGAACAGGCCTTTTAGGTTTACAATTACCGAATCGCCAATATTTAGAGCACCTGTGGTATTCAACTTCATCAACAATCCGCCTGTATTGTCCTGAATATAAGCCTCTTTGTAAAGATTACCATTCAGGTTGTCGTCGGTGGTGATTATACCTTTGATACTTACATTATCCTTTATCTCAAAAGGCTTTCTGGTCTTATATTCGGTTTTTGCCAACTCCTCGTTATAAAAGGCCTTAGCTTCAGAAATTGTAATTATCTGCCCGGGAACAAACACCTTCACCGGTGGTGCATCCTCGTTATTGTCGGCACACGATACCAAATTTAATCCCATCAAAAGCGAGAGTAAAATGGCAAAGCTATGTTTTATATTTAATATATTTTTCATAATCAACTAATTAGAAGCTCAAGCTTGCATTAATAAAGTAGTTAAATCCGTAGCTGTAGAAATATTTTGGTTTATGGAGATCCTCTTTTTCACCATCAAATCTAAGCTGTTCGTATCCGCCCGTTACAAAATCCTTGTTGTTGGTGATGTTGCTAAGGTTGGCACTAAGTGAAAGGTAATATCCTTTGAAACGGAAGCTCTTTCCGCAGAAAGCATCAAGAGTGAAGGCATCCTTCTGCTTTTCGGGGCCCGACCAGAAATCGGCCGACGAACGTTTTACAGGGTTGAAATCGATATAGATATCGTCGAAATAGGATCCGTTAAGTCCAATCCACCAGAACTGAGGTGCATTATAGGTAATTCCCACTGTAGCAGCAGTTTGTGGAATACCGTTCAAGCGGAAGTTCTTACTGTAAACCGTGCCCTGCTCCAAAACTCCACGGCTATTGTCTTTGGTAACAATATAATGAGGTTCCGATTTATAAAGGAAACGGCCTAACGACACTGCTGTGTTGGCAACCAAAGTAGCACTTATCTTATATTCGCCTGCAACCTCAAATCCTTTATACTCTTTGTCGATGCCTGTGAGCGAATAGTTTACGAAGTTTTTATGATCTTCGTGATAGAAACTTTTCACGTCGGTAGCATCGTTAACGCGGGTGTAGTAACCAGTAATACGGCCGTTAAAACTTGGCAGTTTAACCACATAACTAAGGTCGGCCGAGTAGTATGTTTCGGCTTTTACGCCATCCACAATATCGTTGCGGGTGCGTGGCGACAGGAATGTGTTTCGCATGATTGGTGCGCGATTGCCCTGTGCCAGGTTGGCAGTAACGATATGGCGTCCTGTGATGCGGTATTCGCCTCCCGCTTTCAAACCGTAGGTATGATAGTCGTTTTTCTCCGAGTCGCCATAAGAGTTATCTTTAAACAATCCTTTCTGATAAAGTCCTTCGCGCCAGAAAGTTACATAGTTATAAGAAGCACCGGCATATACCACATAGTTGTTTCCGCGATAGTCAGCCACGCCCCACAATCCGCCATCGTAATGGTGCATTTTGTAGTTATGGCTATACTTATCGCCCTTTTTCACAATCCGGTACGGATTACGAAGGTCGTTCTGGTAGGCATCAGGATTGTCTCTGAAGTCACGCTCGGCAAACTGGTCGATATCGTACCAGAAATCGGCACCCAAAAGGTCGTCAATTTTATTGTAAACATGATTTACATAACGGTTGAACGACAATCCGCCATTGATATTTACCCTATCATTGAGTTTATGCTTAACAACAGAGTTCAACTGAAACTGGTTCAGGCTGTTAACCCTGTCTTCAACAATATATTTTGCACGATTGCCCTGGGCTATTACTTTCCCGCTGGCATCTTTTATCTGTTCCCAGTTCTGACGGTTGGCAGTATAGAATTTATCCCAATTTATCTGTCTTACATTAGGATTTGAAAGCCATTGGTTCTTAATAAATTCTTTATCTGCCTCATTAGTAAAGTAGCTGGGCAGATAACGGTAGTAATCGGGACGCGGGTCGGCAGCACCCTGCCAGTTGAGGGCAGTACCGCCATCGTTGCCAAACCAGAAACCGGCGGTGGTAACAAGTTTGGTTGTCTCTGTCATTGTCCAGTTGTGCGAAATGGTGAAGAGCGGTTTATTGTTGTGTTTAACACGTGAGTTTCTGACCTCTCCATTCTGATAACCCCAGTTTGAGTTATAGTAGTTATCGCCCATCATATCATATACTTCCTGGGTTGATGCGCCCGCCTGCCCGCGACGGTAATATGAGTTTAGTGCAGTGAAGTTAAGAGTGTGGTGCGGGTTAAACCGCTTTTCCACTGCAAGAAAAAATGCATGGGCATCGTAAAAGGTACCTTTCACATAACCCTCTTCACTCCAGCGGCGTGAGTACGAGCCTGTTACAGCCCATCCATTCTCCATAAGTCCGGTAGAGTGTGTCACCATTGCACGGTTTCCGTAGGTGCGGTTGGAGTTGGAATATGTGATTTTTGTACCCACACGATATTCCGAAGCATTTGTAATAATGTTGGTGCTTCCACCCAGCGGATCGAACATATATCCGCTTGGGTGCGAATCGTTGGTAATCACCGAGTTGCGCATCACATCGTTAAGTCCGCCCCAATCGCTCCAGTAGGGACTTCCAAACTCCAGGTCGTTGGCCACAAAACCGTTGATAGTCACTGCGGTGTGGTTGCTCTCGTATCCACGGATGCGGAAACGGGCAGGACCGAAAGTATAGGCAGCCGCCTTTACAAATACGTCCGACGAGGAGCTCAAAAGGCCGTGAATGGTTTGCGACTCGGCAGCATTTTCGGCATCAGAGTCCGACAAAGAAATTGTAGGTATATCCTGCGATGCCTGATTGACACGGTTGAGCGATATTTCGCCGAGGTCAACAGTTTTTCCTTGTGCCACCTGGGCAATAACCTGCATGGCATTATAACCCGGAAACTGGAAAAGGACGGTAGTCTCGCCGTATATATCGGTTTCAAGCCTGAATACCCCGGTGTTGTCGGTAACACACCATAGCGGCGTATTGTCCTGTCTTACTGTAACTCCCTGAATCGGAAGTCCTGTGCCTGCATCCTTCACCACACCCGTCACCGTGCCCTTCTGAGCCATCAGTGATGTGGTAAACAATACAAACAACATGAAGATTAGTGTTTGTTTCATGATGTTATGTTTATTTGAGTTGTATTTATGATACAATTTTACGGTTTATATTTTGGAAAAAACCGAGATTTGAAAATTCTTATGATTTTTTGAGCATTAAAATACGATAGGCTACGAGCTTTCAGGCCTGATTTTGAGAGGGATAACCATGTTGATAACTATGCTCATATCTTTTTTTCTTCGTCCAAATTTAAAAAAAACTATTGATTAATTGTAATTTTTGTAAATTGGAGGCGTAAAAAAATAACTGTTATGATTCAAAAATTTAAAATTCTGACCATCTCCATACTCACAATATTCTCATTGTCTGTATGTTCGCAAAAGTACAAAGCAGGTGTAGTTGCTTTCTACAATATCGAAAATCTTTTCGACACCATAAAAACTCCGGGTATTTATGATGAGGAGTTCACCCCGGCCGGTTCCAAAAAATGGAATAGCGAACGCTACTGGAAGAAGATTGACAATAATGCCTGGGTTATTTCGCAAATAGGAAAGAGCGACAACGTGCCTGGACCTGCAATACTTGGCCTCTGCGAGATAGAGAACCGCAGCGTTATCGAAGACCTCATCAACTCGCCACACCTCAAGCCGCTTGACTACGGAATAGTGCATTACGACTCACCCGACAAGCGCGGGGTTGACGTGGGTTTGATATATCAGAAGAGGTATTTCACGTTTACAGGAACCCGTTCT
>JBDHYT010000245.1:0-5038 GCA_039811485.1 Marinilabiliaceae bacterium
AAATCTATCGCAATGTTTTGATTATAAATATATACTTTAGCATCAAAATAGAGGGATTATGTTGTACAACAAGATTAAGGAGCAGCTACAAAATCCTTTTTTTGTAGAAAGAGTGGTAGCTTTTGCATTAGACCTTATCATTTGCCTGGTTTTAGGAATAATACCAATTATAGGCTGGCTTATTGGGTTTGCCTATTTTATTCTGAAAGACTCCCTTGCATTTACAAACTACGCCAGCTTCGGCAAACATATTTACAATCTTGCGCTGGTGGATTCATCAACAGGTGAGAAAATTGAAAAGATATTCGACGAAAAAATAGTGCTGAGAGGATTGATATTGTTAGTTCCGATAATAAATTTGGTTGATATCTATTATTTTATTACCACAGGCAGAAGAGCAGCCGACAAATGGACAGGAACTGAAGTAATAAAGATTGAGACGAACGATAACGAGAACAAACCTCACCTGGAACAATCTGATTTTCACCAAAAAGGCTTTTAAAGAAAGAAACAATAATCTTTAACTCCTCACGAACTCTTGTTGTAATGGGATGGCAACATAAAAAGTAGTGCCTTTACCCATTTCAGTCTCGAACCAGATATCACCTTTGGTGCCGGTTACAATATTTTTTACGATGGCTAACCCTATACCCATTCCCATGGATTTGGTAGTAAAATTGGGTTTAAAGATTTTCTCCCGAATTTCTGGTGGGATACCTTGGCCATTGTCGGCAATGGCAACCAACACCTTACCTCCTTTTATAGAGAGTGATATGATGATACGGCCAGCCACACTGTCGGGGATTGACTGTATAGCATTCTTAATAAGGTTATTAAACACACTTCCCATCTGTTCACTATCGGCAAAAACCTGCAACTCGCCAATATTGCCTCTTTCGAAAACTATTTCCACATCACTCTCCTGCTCAAAGAGGAGGATTGCATTCTGAATCTTTTCCACTATATTGAAATTCTCTGGATGCATGGGCGGCATCTTGGCAAAGGCAGAGAATTCGGAGGCTATAACCGACAATTGATCTATCTGCTCAATGAGGGTAGCGGTAACCCTGTGCATATAAGTACCATAATCGGCACGTTTATCGTTCCAGGCCTTTTGCAGATACTGCACACTCAGCTTCATGGGAGTAAGCGGATTATTGATTTCGTGCGCCACCTGCTTGGCCATTTCGCGCCAGGTGGATTCACGCTCCGAAGCGGCCAGTTTTTCGGCACTCACAGCAAGCTCTTCGAGCATCCGGTTATACTCAACTACAAGACTACCAATCTCATCGCTGTTGTTATAACGAATGGGGGCGTTTTTCTTGCCCAACTCCACACCCTTGATGTTTTCGCGAATGGCAATCAACGGTGCAGCAATACGGCGCGAGAAAATAATAGCCACTCCCACAGCCATCATTATAAAGAAGAAATAGGTACTAAGAATAGTTACCAATACCGCCGAAAGCTGCTGATGCAACCCTGTAGTGCCGACAAAATACGGGATATTGACATAACCTATAAGCTTATTGTCGTAATTGTAAAACGGACCATAGCCCGACATAAATGTGAGTTTACCAATACTCTCGTCGGTAATAAACTCTACTGCCTGTTGCCTGGTCAATGAATAAAAAGCACTGCTATTCATCATGGGCGATGCCACACCTTTGGTAAAAAGTTCGGGACGCGACGTGCCAATAAGCCGGCCATCGACACCATAAAAGTTAATATCGGTAAAAAAGACGTTGGATGACTTTTGTAACTGCTGATTCAAATAATCGTAATCGACAGCTCCCAAATTAGTCTCATTACCAACAAGCCGCTGAAGGTCAACAACAACAGAACGCAACCTATCGGACATTACGTTACGGTTTTTGGTTTCGAAATCGCGCAAGGTCACAAGAACTGTAAGAACACACATGGCGATAAGAAGTACTATAAGCATAAAGACAAACGACAGCTTAATGCGCTCTTCGATGGAGGCAAACCTGAACTTAAGCCCCGACAACTTACGACTGACTGCATAAAACAACGATGTGAAGAGCAAAACTGCAACAAACACAAGTGAGAAGTTTACTGCCAACTGCCTGAACGAGAGTTTGGGGTAGCTCATCACCACGGTTTGATTATCGCCGGAGGAGAACACCAGATGCGAATATTTATCCTTGTCGAAAAAGTTACCCTCTTTTGTTTTATAACTGCTAAGCCAAAGCGATGTGGGCTGGTACTCAAAATCGCCAAAACGCGACACCATACTACCCTTCACATATTTGACATAGGAATATCCTCCATACTGATCTACATCCATCCTATCACGCTTATTGATAAGAAGTTCGGGATAGCCCATACCCACAAAATATGGTTTTGAATTGATCTCGATAAACAGGCGGGCATTTTTGCCTCTAACCGAATCGTTGAATTGAAAAAGTCCGAAATAGGTTGACAATCCATCACCATCTCTCAAAAAATAGAACGACGATGTAGGACTAAGTCGGACGCCCAGTTCATCGAGCATAGATTGGAAGAAGGTGTAACAATGGTAGGGTTCGTTATATCCGGTTACAGCCAGATTACTCTCCTGGTCGCATGGAATAACCTGAAGATCGTAGCGCGAAAAATAACCTTCGAAGTAGTTTTTGCGCAGATATTCACCAATAGCCTGGGTATTATAACTATCAGCCATGAGCTGACTTTGCAGAAAAACATCGGTTGCTATGTTCTTTTCAATCTGCGGAAGAAACATCTCTGCAATGGGATCATCCTCACGCATCAACTTAAAAGAGAGATTCTGAACCAGTAGCTGACGGTTTGACTTCTCTTTTTCGTTGGTCAGGTAGGATATCCGCAGAGTGACAAACACCGAAAACATAAAGATGAACCACACAAGAGTACCGTATGTCAAACGTTTCTGATGCTTCTTCTTTAACAATACAAAAGCCATGAAAAGAAAGGAGAAGATTACCGATACCGCTATGAGATAGGATTTTACAAAAACAATCATCAGCCATAAAACCCCAACAGAAACAATTATTGCCACATGAAGCGGAATATTGAATCTGACCCATGGAGTAATAATGCCGGCAACTTTGTCGGTAACAAGTATAAACGCAAAAACAAGAAACGAAATAACTAATAGTTTTCCAATGGCAATAACCGATAAATCAACCGGGCCGACAAAAAAGAAGAGATCCTTCGAGTTGTCCACCAGCATTACAATGGCTATATTTATGATAATAAAAAATATCAGACTAATAAGAAGTGCCACAACTATACGAAGAGTTACATTCCGACTGTCTGATGCGAGGAAGGTTTGCACAAACCCATGATTGAACCAGAAAAACCAAAGACTCCAAACAAATACAAAAAATGCCAGCACGACAAAGAAGCCCAGCGATGGAAGCCACCATGCCAATGCGTAGGCCGATGGTGACATAAGCGGATAACTTTGAAGAGCCGGAGAAAAGTTAACCGAAAGGAGCGAAAAATAGACCACCAGCAATAAAGGTATTGCCAGAAGAAGTGTATATTCCTTGGAAACCGACAACACAAAAATCTTCAATATATTGCCTATAAAAGCCATCAGCGAGATGACAAAAAGGAAAAAGCAGATTAGGTTGATGACGGTATAGACGCCAAATGATGGACGCAAATCGTTGAAGCGGAGCGAAAATAGATAGTTGCCACCAGCATCAGAAATATTATAACCATCACTCCCCTTGGTTGTTACAATATCAGGATTGGATGTAAGGTTAAACGAAGAGTGAAAGGATTCGAAAAGATACTCGTTTTCATAGGCATAACCACTCCGGATACGGAACAGACCATAAACACTGTATCGATCGGACTTGACACATTGCACCATATAAAACCCGTTGGCGAAATATGTAGCCGAAATTCCTGATTTCATGCTCATTAGCAAATCGGGGTTGATTGAGGCATTCTCCCACCCCACTAAAGTATCGCCCCTAAAGAGGTAAAACGAATAATCGCCATCGTGCTGAAATTTGGAGTGCACCTCCAAACGCCCCGAAGATGACTGCACCTTGTCAATGATATGGTTGATTTCGCCATCGATAACTTTTTGATGATAATGCAGAACCGATTCAAAACGAGAGTGACTAAAGTGCTGTGATGAGCGTAGTTTCTCGCTATTATTGAAATAGTTGTGAACAACAAAAAGAACAACCGACAATGCCAAAGGTATCAAAACCTTTAGTGCAGCATTACGTATCTCTTTGGTGTTTGTCATAAATATCTGTTACTAAACTTTTTATCAATCGTGATGATAAGGTTCGCCCTTCAAAATTGTCATAGCCCTGTAAAGCTGCTCCACAAACAGAAGACGCACCATCTGGTGGGAGAAAGTCATTGCCGAAAGTGAGAGTTTACTGTTTGCACGCTCGTATATATCGCTGCTAAAGCCATAGGGCCCGCCAACAACAACGACGATTCTTTTGATGCCAGCCACCATCTTTTTATCTATAACCGAGGCGAAGTCGCGCGAAGAGAAATGTTTACCCTTTTCATCGAGCAAAACTACCTCATCACCCGGTTGAAACTGTTGCATAAGCAGCGTCCCCTCCATCTTTTTCTGCTGATCGGGCGAGATTCCCTTATTGCGACGCACATCGGGCAACACCTTCATCTCAAAAGGGATATAATGCACCAAACGCTCCATATACTTAGTAATCCCTTCGTCGAGATAGGATTCATCGGTTTTTCCAATTACCAGAAACAGAACTTTCACGCTTTTTACTCTTTTTTTCCAGTTTAAAGATAATAAAGTCATCGAAAAAAACAGAATTATGTTTCCTTCGAAGTTTAATTTACAAAAAGCAAGCCAGCTTGGTGCGATTTTTGAAGTAATTTAATTCACAAAGGTTATTTTTGTCTTTGCAGAAACAATGTTTATTTTTAATTTCACATTTTATTGGGCCAACAGCCTATGAGACAATTTTTACCATATATTATCGGACTGTTCCTAATGATGGGACATGGAGTGGCAGCCCAGAACAGTGGTTTTCCGCAGCATCTGATCAGA
>JBDHYT010000246.1:0-5033 GCA_039811485.1 Marinilabiliaceae bacterium
CCCAAAACCATATTATAGTCAAAATCACTGGGTGGATATGACCGAAATGGCTGGGTGGGTATCACCGAAATATGCAGTTTGTCCTTTTCTGATTCAGAAATCTCGGTCGTAAAAAAGCCTTCGTCCAATTCAATTACACCCTGTAGTTTGTATTGGCTATCCCTCAAGCCCATCACCCGACGCAATTTGTGCAGCATTGCCCAAATAGGATTGTATGTTGCATGACCCAATTGACGCTGAAGCTCTGATGCAGAGAAACTTTTCTTTGTAGCGGTCAATAGATGAATAGCAATAAACCAATACCGGAAGGGCAATTGGCTACCGTGCATTACCGTGTTGCTTTTCAAACTTTGACGGTAGTTGCAAGTCTTGCATTCATAACTCTCCTTGTCCGATTTCCAATAATGCTCTTTACTGCCACATTTAGGGCAAACAACTCCTTGCCGGTCGCGGAACTCTTTCCATTTCAGCTTACAGCTGGCTTCATCGGGAAATTGATCTACAAAATTCAACAGGTTCATACTCGTAATCTTTTAGGATACAGACAAAGATAATCATTTTAGGTGATTTATCGAGTATTCACATTAAATAAAAACACCCCGACTTCCGTATTCTGTGCGGATGTCGGGGTGTTGTAATCTCTATAATTCAGTGTTTTACTGTTTTATCTCTTTCTCGTGCCACTTGCTTCTGTCGGGCGAAGTTGGAGTTGCTATTTTCTTGGCCGGATTTTTATCGAGCTCTTTAAGAAGCTCTTCCACAGCTCTTTCGATTCCGGGATCTTCGCCGGTAGCCAGTTTTTCGGGACGGTCAACCACTTCGATATCAGGATAAACTCCTACGCCTTCGATGATAAATTCACCATCTTCGTCGTATATTCCGAAGCGTGGCACCGATATATATCCGCCATCAACAAGACGGGCGTTCCCGCTGATACCTACCAGACCTCCCCAGGTGCGGGTGCCAATAAGTTTGCCCTGTCCTGTTTTGCGGAAGAAGTATGGCAGACAGTCACCACCCGATGATGAGTAACCGTTGATAAGCATCACTTTGGGACCGTTGTGTGCCACATCGGGCGATGTCATCGGCTCCAGTCCGTTGCGGTGCCAGTAGGCAAGTGTGCGGCGCTGAAGCAGGTTAATCATCCGGTGAGGGATAAATCCGCCTCCGTTGTAACGGTCGTCAAGGATAAGTGCCTCCTTGTCGTTGTAGGCATAATAGCCGCGGTAAAGCTCGCGGTTACCCTCCACTGCAGTATTTGGCAGATAGATGTAACCGATTCTGCCGCCGGAGAGCCTGTCAACCATTGCACGCCGCTCGTTAACCCAGGTGAGGTGCATTATCTCAAGCTCACTCTCGATGGGCTCTATTGTGTATGTTCTGTGTGCACCGTTTCCGGTTGCTACAGTAAGCTCTACCTTCACGTCAGCCTTATTTTCGAGGTACTGGTATGGATTATCGGCAAGAGTGATGTTTTTGCCATCGATGCTGATAAGCAGGTCGCCCTCTTTTACATCAACACCCTGCTCGGTAAGTGGTGAGCGGCGTTGCGGATTCCAGTTTTCACCATCAAAGATTTTTGATATGCGGTAGCGTCCTGCCTGTGTGTCGGCAGTGAGGCGTGCACCAAGAAGCCCGGTATTCACACGTTTCACCCGTTTGATGTCGCCCCAGTCAACATAGGAGTGACCGGCATTGACTTCCGAAACCACCTCATTCAGAATGTAGTCGAGGTCGAAGCGGCTTGGTGCATAAGACACAAGTTCGCCATACATTGTTTTAACCTTCTGCCAGTCAACACCATGCATGTTGTCGACATAAAAATAGTCTCTGAAAATACGCCATGCATCAATATAAATCTGGTTCCACTCATCACGTGGATTTATCTTCAGTTCAAGTTTGTCGAGGTTCAGTTTGCCGGCTCCTGCTTTCTGACCCGGCTGTACTTTAGCAATACCATAATCGGCACCGGAACGATAGATAAACGTCTTGCCATCGGCTGAAGGGATGGCCATAAAGGCGCCGTCCATTATTTCTTCGGTCTTTTCGTCGGCACGGTTGTAGCGCATCAGTTTCCCCTGCGACTGATAGAAAAGTCCGCCATCAACAACACCAATAATCGAGTAGTTTCCTGCAGGAACTGGAAGTGCCATCACACGGTTGTCAATTCCGTTGAAATCTATGGTAACTGTTACAGGTTTTTCCTCATTTGGAGCTTCCTCTTTTGAGTTTTTACCTCCTTTTTTACCGGCAGGCTCCGGTTTTGGCTTTTCTGCAACAGGTTCAATGTCATTCTTGTCTTTTGTTAGTTTTGTCCCGTCGTTATTTAGTGCAACGGCATAGATGCGGCCTGCGTTATTGTAAAGATAATCAAACTCAAAACTTGAAAATGCAAGGTTAAAATCGCGGTTTGATACAAAATAGATGAACTTACCGCATTTGCTGAATACGGGGTCAAAATCGCTGAATGTGCCATTGGTCAGTTGTGTCGCCTTGCCCGATGGTATGTTGTAAACCCATATTGCACTGTTATTGTTGGGTGATTCCTTGGTATAGGTTACCCATTTTGAATCGGGCGAGAAGCTGTAGGTGCGGATTTCGCCTTTGGTGGCCTTGTCAATCTCAGTCTGTTTGCCGGTTGTTACATCCACCAGCCACAGTTTAAGAGAGCGGTCACTGTAAACCATATAGCGGCTGTCGGGCGACCACTCTGCTTCATATTTCCAGGCTGTGGAGCCGGTTGTCAGCTGGCGTGGTTGTGCTCCTTTTTTGTTTTCAAGCAGATATATTTCGTATTCGCCTGTTTTATCGCTGTAGTAGGAGATGTATCGTCCGTCGGGCGACCATGACGGGAATATTTCGCGCGACTGTGGTGATTGTGTAAGATTCTCAATCACACCATTTTCAGCCGGCACAGAGAATATATCTCCGCGTGCATCAAATAGTGCCCGTTTGCCGGTTGGGGAGATTGCAAAGCTGTGGATATCGCTCTTTACATTTTTGTAGTAAGGCAACAGAGCCGGATTATCGTAGTTGATGTTTACCTTTACTTCACCGGTTTTGCCCGATGCGGTATCAAGCACATACAGCCGTCCGCCGTTTTCGTAAGCAATTTTGCCGTTATTGCCCGATGGCCACATTACATCAAAATCCTTATGGAATGTGAGTTGTTTTTCCTCTTTTGTCTGAGTGTTATAGCTATAGATGTTTAATTTAAGGTCGCGGTCGGATGCAAAGTATATATTATTGCCCATCCACACAGGCCACTGGTCGCTGCCTGCAAAGTGAGTCATCTGTTCCGAAGTGTTGTCTTTCAGGTCGTAAATCCACAGTTCGGTTGCACGTCCGCCTTTGTACCGTTTCCAGGTACGGAACTCACGGTCGACAGGGGTAAAGCATATTTTGTCTCCATCGGGCGACAAAGCACCAAATCCGCCATCGATAATTGGCAGCGGAGTCTCCATGCCGCCATCCAGGCTTACCAGATAGTACATTCCGTTGCGGTCGCCAAAGGGAGTGCGGTTGGCACGTATCAGAATCTGCTTGCTGTCGGATGTCCAGCCAAGTACAACATGGTCGTATCCGCCGCGCGGGGGCATTACACCCACCGAGTTGTACCATGTGAGCTGGCGGGCAGAACCTCCCTGTGAAGGCATCACCCATATCTGACGGCTGCCGGAGTATTCGGCCGAGAAGGCTATCCACTTGCCGTCGGGCGATAGTTTGGGAAACAACTCAAGACCTTCGTGAGAAGTGAGCTGACGAGCGTTGTTGCCACCTGCATCGGTTGTCCAGATATCGCCCGAATAAACAAATACAATCTGGTTCCCGTTGATGTCGGGATACCGCATCAGCCGTGCTTCTCCGGCTGAGGAAGAAAAGTGCATTGTGCACCACAAGCCTGCAAGGGCAAATAAGCGTTTTATCATATTACTTGGTTTAATGTTGTCTATCAGTATAAAATTAGTCAAAACTTATATTAAATGTGCAGCAATTTGTCATGAAGTTGGGGGTTTTTTGAATTAAAAAACTATCCGGAAAGAAAAAAATAGTCTAAAAAGTTTTCTAACGAACAAAAGTTCATTATTTTTGTAGTGTAAATTAAAAAGACAGACAGATGAAAATTGCAATTACTTCCACGGGTAATAATCCTCAAAGCAGGATTGACAGCCGTTTTGGCCGGTGTAGTTACATCGCATTGTATAATCAGGCTACTGGTGAAATGGAATTTTTTGAGAAACCCGGAAAGGAGAGTCCTTCGGGAGCAGGTCCTTCAACGGCCAGACTGATAGCAGAAACAGGTGCCACCAGGGTTGTTGCCATGGAATTTGGTGCTAAGGTGAAACCGATTCTGGAATCGTTGAATATTGAGATGCAGCAATGTAATGAAGAGAGCTCTACTATTCAGGATATTGTTGCCGGTTTGAATTAATCTTTAAAATTTAGTGTTATGCCACGATTAGACGGAACAGGTCCGGAAGGAAAAGGTCGTCAGGGCGGCCGCGGACTGGGAAGGTGCAAAGAGCAGGAGCTGCAAAGCGGAGCACAGCTTGGTCAGGGAATGGGACTCAGAAGAAGAGCAGGAGGAGGCGGAGCAGGACACCGTTACAGAAGCGGAATGAATACACAGAACCCGACCGGGGATGAGCGCCCCCTTAGGGAGTGCAGATAAAGTTACTTAAAATCATTTTTATTATAGAACTGTATGAAAAACAGAATAGCAATTCCTTTGGAGAACGGCAAACTGTGTTCTCATTTTGGTCACTGCCAGAATTTTGCAGTAGTCGACGTTGAAGATAATGTAATTACAGCAGAAACACTGCTTACACCTCCGCCTCACGAAACGGGTGTATATCCCGGATGGCTGGCATCGGAAGGTGTAACAGAGGTTATTGCAGGTGGAATGGGACAGCGTGCTGTTGACCTTTTTACCGCAAATAATATTAAAGTGAATCTGGGTGTTAATGCCAGAACTCCAAGGGAGCTGGTGACAGACTGGATTGAATCGAAGCTTGAAACCGGAGCAAATAAGT
>JBDHYT010000247.1:0-5024 GCA_039811485.1 Marinilabiliaceae bacterium
CTCGTACGTCGAGCCGGCGGCGAAAGCGCCGGCATGCTCGGTGATCTTCCCGGTGATGTGGCGATGGATCGTGTGGTAATATTTTTCGCCCATTTTGATCGTCTGGACTTCCCCGATATCCCCGCCGCGATGCTGAAGCTGGTAGAGATCATTCCAGCCCATCAAGATTTCATCAAGCGAGAGCGTTTCCATTTCCGGTGGAACAACCATCTTCTGAACGGTACTCATCCCAATCGCAATATAATCCGACGCGCTGTTACCCTGACGGGTCAGTTCATTTAACACATTGAGATACTTTTGAGCAGGATACCATAGATGTACGCATGCTCACCGATACCCTTGCCGGAATGGCCGAGAGGCTGGCTTTTGATCTGCGTCAGCAACAGAAACTTACATCGTGCATTACGGTTAAAATACGGTATGCCAACTTTGATACCCACACCATACAGCAGAAGGTGGCTTATACTGCATTCGACCATACCATAATAGATGTGGTGCGGCAGCTTTTCAGTAGGTTGTATAAACGCCGGATGCTTGTGAGGCTGGTGGGCATACGGCTCAGCAATCTGGTAAATGGCGTGCAGCAGCTCAATCTTTTTGAAGATACGCCCGAGCAGATACGCCTTTATATGGCTATGGATAAGATACGCAGCCGCTTTGGCGCCAATGTGTTGCACCGTGCCGGTGGTGTAGGGTGAGGTATTTCTTTGATGGTTTGCTCACAATGTCAAACGTCATCTCCAGTTTGAAAAAATTGCATTACCTTGTAGGCTTGAAATTTTTACAATTAAACGGAGATGAAAAGACTAATTTTTATGTTTTTGGTAGCTCCTTGGGTGATGGCATCCACAGCTCAGGTTGTGTGCGACCAATGGAGATTATCGACGCAGGGCAAAGTTGGGCTGCCTGCTTTTTCGGAGAACAAAACAGTGGATGGCAAAAAGTTTGACATCAGCTCGCTTCTCGAACTTAACCCAACACTCACCACCGAGGCTTCGTCGTGGCCCGTGATTGCCACACCGGCCGATTCTATTATCACGCAGGTAACCAGCAAAAACAGTATTCTGCAAATGGCCGGTTACATCAGTAGCGACCGTTGGGCAAAAGCTACCATAACTATTGCAACTAATTCTATGTTTGAGGTTTACCTTAATGGAAAAAAGATAAAATCGCAAACATCAGCACCATCAGCACCGGTTAAGGTTGATATGACCATCGAAAATGGTAATCATCAGTTATCGTTGAAGTTATTAACTTCATCCGATACGCTTCGATTTGCTGCCAATATTCAACACACTAACAAAGATGCAGAAGGCGCACTTGGTTGGAGCACTAATCCCCGGCATACCATCACCCTTAGCGATATTATGCATGGTGAGTCGGTGAGTGGAGCGTCACTCTCGCCATCGGGTAAATATATACTGATAACTACTTATGAGGTTGTGCCTGGTAACAATAAAAATCAAAGCACCTATAAAATTTACGACCTTGAGGCAAAACGTAATGTAATCTGGCAGCGCAACGCATCTGTTAATGCCGGCTGGATGCCTTCAACCGATCGTCTTTATTACCAGATTGCAGGTAATGACGGCAATAATATATATGTTTTTGATCCCAAGACTGCCGAAGAAACACTGATTGCATCTGAAGTTGCAGTACAAGGCGGATTAACATGGGCAGAGAATGAAAACTTCTTTATCTTCTCAAAGATGGATAAAGCCGATCAGCCTGGTGATCTGAAGCGTGTTTTCAATAACGACGACCGCATTCCAAACTACCGTAATCGCTATCAGCTTTATAGCTATGATGTTAGGGCAAAGGTAGCCCGTCAGCTTACAGCAGGATATCAAACTGCCTCTTTACATGATATACGCCCCGACGGTGCAAAAATAGTTTTCTCAGTGTCGCGTACAGATTATTCTGAGGTGCCATTCTCACGTCAGAATCTTTACGAGATGGATATCAACACAATGGTCATCGATACTTTGTGGAAAGATAAACTCTACCCGGGATGGTGCCAGTATTCGCCCGATGGCACAAAACTGCTTGTTTCTGGTGGCTCTGAGGTGTTTGGCCAAATTGGTGTAAATGTAACAGGAGATAAACTTGCAAATAGTTATGACACACAACTATATCTGTATGATATCAAGACAGGAAATGCTGAAGCAATTACCCGTGATTTTGATCCATCGGTGAAAACAACCAAATGGACAAAGGATGGCAATATCTATCTTACTGCCGTTGATAAGGATTTGGTGACTCTTTATCGTTATGACCTTAAGAAACGTCAGTTTACCCAAATCACGGTACCCGAAGAGGTTATTGGACTTATTAACTTTGCAAAGAACAAGCCATTGGCAGTTTATACAGGCAACAGCATCAGTTCGGCACAGAAACTCTATACCATCGATTTGAAAACCGGCAAAAGCTCGCTGATATTGTATCCTCGCGAAAAGCAGATGAGTGAAATGACATTTGGAAAGACCGAGAGATGGAATTTTGAAAATAAAAACGGCACAACTATTTACGGTAGTGTATATTATCCTGTTGATTTTGATGCCAATAAGAAATATCCTGTTATTGTTTACTATTATGGAGGCACAACTCCTACCGACCGCTCGTTTGATGGCCATTATCCCAAAAACTTATGGGCTGCAGCAGGGTATATGGTATATGTGCTTCAGCCAAGCGGCGCAATAGGTTTTGGACAGGATTTTTCGGCACTTCACGTTAATGGCTGGGGACACGATGCCATCGATGACATTATCGACGGAACAAAGAAGTTCCTTGCAGCCCATCAGCAGGCCGATGCCGGAAATGTGGGCTGTATTGGAGCTTCGTACGGTGGTTTTACCACAATGATGCTTCAAACCCGCACCGATATTTTTAAAACTGCAATAGCACATGCAGGAATCAGCGATATTACAAGTTACTGGGGCGAAGGCTACTGGGGTTACTCTTATAGTCTGACAGCCACCCGCAACAGCTATCCCTGGAATCGTAAGGATATTTATGTTGATAACAGCCCATTGTTCAATGCCGACAAGTTCAGGAACTCAATATTGCTGCTTCATGGTACATCGGACACCAATGTGCCTGTGGGTGAGAGTCTTCAGATGTATGCAGCACTTAAAATTCTTGGTAAGAATGTAGAGATGGTACTTGTTGATGGTCAGGATCACCACATCCTTGATTATAACAAACGCATTCTGTGGCATAACACCATCATGTCATGGTTCAATAAAATGCTGAAAAATCAGCCGAACCAGTGGAACGAGATGTATCCCGACAAAAATATGTAGTCATACCAATAATAAAAAAAACCTGACACTCACCGATAAGTGTCAGGTTTTTTATTCTGATAACAAACTCTATTGTTACAAGAGTTCTTTTCTCAATTCTGCCGGATCCTTTGCCGAAAGGTATCCAAGAGGAATGTCAAACACTGTTTTACAGCCTGAGTGTCCCTCTTTGGCCAGTCGCGCAACAGCTCTGGCATAGGCTATGATTACACTTGAGGTAAACTCAGGATTGCTGTCGAGATTAAGCGAAAACTCAATTCGCTGTTTCATGCCGCTTCCACTTTTACCGCTTCGCACCACCACACCACCATGAGGCATTTTGCCATGGTCGCGCCTAAGAGTCTCTTCATCAATAAAATGAACCGTTGTCTCATAATCGGCAAAATAGTTTGGCATATTTTTGATTTCCATCTCAATAGCCTTTTTATCTGCCTTTTCGTCGGCCACCACGTAGCAAACCCTGATGTGTTTGTCTGCTGTGGATAGTTCGGGTTCGTTGCCTTCACGTATCTGTTGCAAAGCCTCTTCCTTGGGGATTGTGTATTGAATTCCATTTCTGACGCCATTTACTCTGCGAATAGCGTCGCTATGTCCCTGGCTGACACCTTTGCCCCAGAAAGTATATGTTTTGCCCTGTGGATGAACCGCCTCGCCCAGCAGCCTTGCTATGGAGAACAAACCAGGATCCCAACCCGTGGAAATAACTGATAGAGTCTTGTTTGCTCTATTCACTGCATCCACCTTATCGAAATATTGTGGAATGGCTGCGTGTGTGTCGAAACTGTCCACTGTATTGAAATGTTGCGCTATATCGGCTGTCTGCTCCGGCAGGTCGGTTGCCGAACCACCACAAAGTATTACCACATCGAGCTTGCCCTTGAACTTTGGGAGATCGTCCATGGAGTAAACCTGGCAATCAGCCTTAATACTCTCCGGATTGCGACGGGTGAAAACACCAACTAATTCCATATCAGGATTTTGAGTGGCAGCAAGAGCTACTCCCTTCCCTAAATTCCCATATCCAACAATTGCAAACTGAATTTTTTTCATTGTTTATGTTTTATTTTTAACACGTAGTGCAAAATTCTAAATATTACAGAGATTTACAACAAGAAATCCTGTTTTTTTTAGTTAGAAATGTGTTAAAGTCTATTTATGAAATTAGTTGGTAGAACATAATCTCAAATAAGTTCTATACTTCGTTTTACAAATTTTGTAAGAGCCTCACCCTTTAGCATATTGTTTGATAGAAGCGCAAGGTCAATCAGCTGACTAACTAATTTTTCACCCGATGCAAATGCCTTAATCTCATCATCCTTTTTGGCATTCAAATCGCCTATTTTCTTGTTTACATCAGCCAGCTCATCCTTCTCTGCCTGTGGTATCTCTTCATCTTTTTTGCCCGATGTGGCTTTATCAAGCTCACTACGACGCTTTTCAAGCGACTCAATCTTTGTATATACCGAAGCTACCTTTTCGATGGTGGCACTCTCCATATTTTCGAGCACACGCTTAACAAGGCCGTGGTTTGCGTTTACCACAAGAGTGTAGCTGTCGGGCATCTCGCCATAGAACGCCATCATGCCGCCCTGCATTGCACTCATCTCTTTCATGCGGCGCATCCACTCACCTTGTGTAATCATCACCGGCACATCGTTTTCGCCCATTGCCTCAAATGCAACCACAAAGTTTGCTTTATCAATATTGGGCACCTGTGAACTG
>JBDHYT010000248.1:0-5015 GCA_039811485.1 Marinilabiliaceae bacterium
ACCTGCAAGGTTAAGTATTGAACAATTTTATTAAATGAAAGGTAAATGCAGATTTTTGGATTAACATCCGAACAAATAATAGTGCTATGACAACACTATTATCTGTTCGGATTAATTTCGCCACAACCGTATATTAATCAAAACAATATCAGCAGAACAGTTTGCAAATCACCTGCTCCACATCTTCTTTTGTTGAAGTTATGTCGAATATATGCGACGGTTTCAGATAGTGAAGTTCGTTCTCTTTCTTGAATAGCCTCTCCCCGCCTCCGGTAATATTAAGCATCACAATGGGATCTTTTTCAATTTTACCGCTATTTACTGCAGCTATCAGAGTAGCAGTGGCCACAGCAGCAGCAGGATGAATATCAATACCTTCCAGCCTCTCAAATAAACCGGCTGCTTCGGATGCCTCTTCGTTGGAGGCCAGAAGTACGTCGCCGTGAGAATCAACAAGGGCATCGTACAAGCCACCCGCAACCGGATATGGAGGTTTACGGTTAGACAACACTTTGGCGTCAATAGCCTCAACCTGTTTGCGTGCGGTATTGTCATCAAGCGGAAGCATTACACGCGAGCCGGCTTTCCAGGCGTCATATATTGGTGTAAACGGCTTATTCTGCGACACCATCAGCTTCATCTTATTATTTCCAAAGCGGCCATCTTCAATAAGTCTCAGGTTGGCCTCCCAGGCTGCAATAGCACCGGTGCCACTGCCAACGGCCTGAAAATAGTAGTTGGGGATACTGCCAATATGGTGGGCTGCCGAAAGTGTTGTGGTGCCCATGCCATCGCGGCGTGCCACATTTTTGGCACCTCCCTCGGCAAAAAATCCTTCTACTTCACAAGCCAGGTTGGATAAATGAATGGCATCAAAATAGTCGCTTCCTGCGCGGGTGACAATGAGTTTCACACAATCATTCAGCGGCTTATCAAACCAAAGGGCATCAATATTATCCTGGGGCACACACAAAAGAAGCGGAATATTATTTTCGGAACATACACTGGCAAATGCACGCGCGGTATTGCCTGCCGAGGCAACAACAAGCACCTTCTCTTCGTCCGGTCTCATTCGCCCCACTACGGCATACGCCTCAGTCTCTTTAAATGAGCAGGTCTTCATCAAAGCACCTTTCCCGGGCCAATATCCGCTAAAGGTTATATATAGGTTACTCAGTCCCAGATGCTTTGCCAGCCCTTCGCTTTTGTAAGTCACCGGAGCCGACGAACCCTCTGCCATTCTCGACACAGGCAGCCAGTCCGAAAAACGGAATACGCCATACGACGGATCCTTTACCTCTATCTGCCTGTTTTCGTATATTGCCCTTATTAGTGTGGTACCCGCCTCGCCCGGAGCCTCCAGAGTCCAGCCTTTATCTTCAAAAGTAACTCCCGATTTCACCGACTCTAAAAGATAACCGGTTGGCTTAAACTGTTCGAACATATTTATAGTTTATTTTTTTCAACTCAGCCGGCAAAATTATATGTTTTGCCATTATACTAAAACTAAAGCACTTATTTATTTATAATATACTTTCATACACATCCCGGAAAGGCTATGCTTTCTACTTCTCATTTTTTTGAATAGCGCCATTTGCGACTCCACATAAACAGTGCGCCTGCCAAAATAAGCAATACGACAGGCAGCAATACGGCAATTATTTTGTACTGAAGTGTGCCTCCCCCAATTTTCTCCTTGTCGAGCAACCGGAGGGCTATATTCCTGTTTCTAAGGCTCATCCATCCCTCATTGTCAACCAGATACTGAACGGCATTGACCACAAACTGCTTATTGCCAAAGGTCTGGTTTGTAATCTCGTCAAAGCCTAAAGGAATGATCTTAGGATTGTCGGTATCCCTGAATCTAACTTCATTTTTGATTATGTCGCCATCGGCCACCACTATAATTCGGGCAGGCTCGCTCGACTTCAATACCGCCCCCTGATGGCGCACACCCTGCGGCACCGATCGGTTGACAAAAACTGACTCAAATACACCCTCCTCGAGCACTGCAACAGGCAGAAACGAGTGCTTAAACTCGGCGCGGTTGGGCTGCTGATGGATGGCTGCCAGATTGGCAAACACCGGAATGCTGTTTACCTTGGTGAAGCGCGATGAACGGAGCAACACGGTGCGCTTAAGTTTTAGATTTTCGCCAACCGTATCGATATAGCTGCTGAAATCGCCCCTGACCACATTCACATGGCGCGACACCGGATGGTCGGGATTGGTGGCAAACAAGGGGCTGAAGAGCCAAGGCATAGGCACAATACGGGTTCCTTCGCCGGGGCGGGTCACATTGACGGGAATCATACCCGACTGAATATCCTCAATAACCATAGGGTTGATGCGCACTCCGTAACGAAACAGCATATCGTCGATATTGAAATCGGCCAAAAGCCCGACTGTGTTACTATTGCGTCGCAACGAATCGAGGGTCATAGTTACTGCATCTACCAGCCACAATATCCTTCCACCCGACATAAGATACTGATCTACAGCAAACTTCTCCTGCTCTGAGAATTTTGTTGATGGTTTGGCAATAATCAGAGCCTTGTAGGGTTTCAGCAACATCGGGGCGTTGCCCACCTGGCCGCGCTCTACGGTAAAATACTCCGACAACTCACCGGTGACATCAACCACATCAAGCTCGTCGAGTTCGCCCTGCCCTTCGAGAAAGGCGATGCGTGGCTTCTCATCGATGGTAAGTTTACGGATACCGTCGGCCATCTTATACTCAATACCTTCCACCGAGTTATTCAGGTTTTCGTCGCCCGACAATCCCGGGAGGTTATCGAGCAGGTTAATCCATATCTGATGGTCGCCATACTCCACAAGGGCATAGGGGAAAACCAGCGACCGCGTCTTGCGACCGTCTTCGGTAGTCTCGAACACCGGCACACCGCCCAGGCCGGCCTCTTCGAGCGATGTTTTAAAATCGCCGGCCTGATCCTTTGTCATCTTCAGAGGATCGACAAACTGCCAGGTGATACCTTTGGATGCAAATACTGCAAATTCGGAGAGCATCTCGCGTGTGGCTTTCCGCAGACGCGAAAAACCCGGATTAAGTTCGCCATCGAGATAAACTTTCACAAGCACCTCATCGTCAAGCTGTTTTAAAAAGGTGCGTGTAACAGGAGCAAGAGTAAATCGCTTCTCAGAAGTGAGGTCGAGCCTGAAAAACAGTCTGGAGGCCACATAGTTGACTCCCACAAGAAGTGCCACCACAACTCCTATGGTAGCAATGCCGCGCAAAAGCGGATTATCGTTTTTTTTACTATTCATTGTTTTTGCCCTATTACCATTTACGACTTTCTAAAACAGTGCGGGTGAGATATATAAACAGAAACGACATTGAGATGAAATAAACAATATCGCGACTGTCGAGAACGCCCCTGCTCACACTCAGATAATGCTCGCCAATACCCATTGAGGCAATTGCCGCTCCCGCTCCTTTGAGTGCCGGGAGTAATGCCAGCGAATCGAATCCCGAATAAAAGACAAAGCATACAACGATGGAAAGCACAAAGGCAACCACCTGATTATCGGTAAGTGACGATGCAAACACGCCTATTGCCACATATATCGATGCCAGAAACACCAGCCCTATATACGAGCCCCAGGTAGCTCCCATGTCGATATTCCCTTTTTCGGCTCCCATATTGTAAACCAACACAACATAAATTAGCGTTGGCACAAGGCTCACAAGCACAAGTACAAAACCGCTAAGATACTTGGCAACAACAATCTGGGTTGATGTCACGGGTCGGGTAAGCAACAGTTCGAGAGTGCCACTCTTGCGTTCTTCGGCGAACATACGCATGGTTACTGCCGGCACCAGAAACATAAATATCCATGGTGCAATGGCAAACAGAGGCTCCAAAGTGGCATAACCTCCGTAGATAATATTCAGCTCGCCCGGTATAACCCACAGAAACAGGCTGGTGGCTACCAGAAAAACCCCAACCACAAGATAGCCTATCATAGAGCTAAAAAACGTCTCAATCTCTTTTTTAAATAAAGCCAGCATAACTGTACTATTTTCAGCGTTTTTTTATTTTGTTCCCATCAATGATTCCGTCATCCACTTGGCAGCGCGCATACTCGAACCCGGCTCACCCATAATGGTTGCAAGCTCGTCGTAGTCGGCAAGCATCTTCTGTCGTGCGGGCGAGTCAGCTACAAGCTCTTTGAGTTCAGCCTCCATCTTCTCTACCGAGTAGGCACTCTGAAACAGCTCCTTAACCGATTCGCGACCCAGAATAAGGTTTACCAGACTTATGAACGGAACCTTGATAAGCAGTTTTTTGGCCACAAAATTGGAGAACCAGCCGCCCCACATAAGATAGACAACCACCTGCGGACAGCGCAACAATGCCGTTTCGAGGGTGGCAGTGCCCGAGGTAACAAGGGCTGCACGCGACTGCTGCACAAGGTCGTAGGTCTGGCCAAAAACAACCTTTACATCCATGCTACCGATGAAGCTCTTATAATCATCGGCACAAAACGATGGCGCACCAGCAATAACAAACTGATATTGAGGGAATTTATCAACCATCTTAAGCATTTCGGGGAGTATATAGCCAATTTCCGACTTCCGGCTTCCGGCCAGAAGTGCAATCTTTGGGCGGTTGTCGAGACCATTGCTACTCACAAACTCACCGAACGACTCGTTTTTCCTGTCGCGGTTGTGGATGGCGTCAAGCACAGGATTGCCACAGTAGTGAGGCTCTATACCATAGCTGCGGAACCATTGAGTTTCAAAAGGCAGAATGGTGTAAAGTTCGTCAATCACTCGTTTCATCTTGTGTACGCGCCATTTTTTGGATGCCCACACCTTGGGCGAAATATAGTAGAACACCTTGATGCCGTGCTTTTTGGCAAATTCGGCTACCTTGAGGTTGAATCCAGGATAATCAATCAGAATCAGAACATCGGGACGGTTGGCCAGAAGGTCGGAATAACAGAGTTTGAAGTTCTTTTTTATCTTGTTGATATTAACCAGCACATCCCAC
>JBDHYT010000249.1:0-5008 GCA_039811485.1 Marinilabiliaceae bacterium
TACGGCACGCAAGGTTCTGCGCAATATATGCTCATCGTGTTCCAAACCCAAGGGACTGAAAGAGAATCTTCAGAAATGGGTTGAGAACTACTCCAAGGCAGCCTGGGAAAACTACAGTGCTTACCTTTACAGCGAATCGGAGGAGGCAGCAATAAAGGTACCAGCCATTGCTCCCGTGTATGACGAGAAACCTGTTCTTGTTCCCGCCCGCGAAATCATCCGCGACAACTTCGACAAGATACTGGAGAAATATCCGAGTACCGTAATATTTGGTGAAGATGCAGGCTTCCTTGGCGGTGTAAACCAGACACTTGAAGGAATGCAGGCCAAGTATGGCGAGTGGCGGGTAAGGGATACCGGCATTCGCGAAGCCACCATAGTGGGTAAGGCCATCGGAATGGCGTTGAGGGGATTGAGGCCAATTGCCGAAATACAGTATTTCGACTATATACTCTACGGTTTGCAGACCTTGAGCGACGACCTTGCAACAACACGCTACCGGACTAAAAACGGCCAGAAAGCACCGGTAATCATCAGCACACGTGGTCACCGACTGGAAGGAATTTGGCATTCGGGCTCACCATTGAGCATGATTATCAACTCGATACGTGGCATTTACGTATGTGTGCCACGCGACATGACCCGTGCAGCCGGTTTCTACAATACACTGCTGAAAGGCGACGACCCCGGACTGGTCATCGAGCCACTCAACGGATACCGTATCAGGGAACCACGACCAACAAATATTGGCGAGTTCACTGTACCACTCGGCGTACCCGAAGTGTTGGTAGCAGGTACCGACGTCACATTAGTCACCTATGGGTCGAACGTAAGGATTGCCCTGGAGACAGTAGAGCAGCTTCAGGATGTTGGCATAATGGTAGAACTAATTGATGTACAGACACTATTGCCATTCGACATAAATGGATTAATAGGAGAGTCGGTTAAGAAAACAGGCCGGGTAGTATTTTTCGATGAGGATGTACCTGGCGGAGCCACGGCATTTATGATGCAAAAGGTTGTAGAAGAGCAGAATGCTTATCAATATTTAGATTCGCCACCGCGCACGGTTACTGCCCGCGACCATCGTCCGGCCTATGGCAGCGACGGCGACTACTTCAGCAACCCAAGTGTAGAGGATTTATATGAAGCAATATACGACATGATGGGCGAAAGCAAACCTTCGCAGTTTCCACCCATATATCGCTGAGTATAAGGAATAAAGCTAAAAATCCCTGCCAATATTGATAAAAAAAATACCGGCAGGGATTTTTGTTGCACGCCTTCATTCAATTTTACGACCCTTATACCTTATTATCAAATACATAAACCCAATTCCCGACACATAAGATATCCATACCGGCCAACCCAATCCGGCAGGAACAACCCCGGCAAGCAATGCTATAAATCCTACAGCTATTGCATAAGGCATCTGTGTCTTTACGTGACTGATATGATTACATGAACTTGACAATGAACTGAGAATGGTAGTATCGGAGATTGGTGAGCAGTGATCGCCAAAAACCGAACCGGCAAGTACCGATGCCACAACGTTATGGAAAACCATCACAAGAGTTGGATAATCCATCCCCGTATCGGCACCTATTTTCCATGTTGCAGGCAGCACAAGCGGGTAGATGATTGCCATTGTACCCCAACTGGAGCCGGTACTGAAGGATATTGCTGCCGAAAACAAAAAAGTAATTGCCGGAATAATGTAAGGAGATACATTCAAGCTGGTAAGCGAAGCAGTGATAAAATCGGCAGTGCGCAACTCTTTTGTCATGTCGGCCATCGACCACGCAAGCACAAGAATTATTATGGCATTGAACATTGTTTTAAAACCGTTGAGCATACCGTCCATACTTTGCTGAATGGTCATGATTCGTTGTGACACCGAAATGATAATTGCAGCAATCATGGCCGCCAGCGACGACCAAAGCAGTGCCTTGAAGGTATCTGCAGCCCCAATAATTCCTGAAAGTTTACCCACTAACGACAGCGAGGCGTCACCCCATACTTCACCGCTCCATCCGGTGTAAAGCAGACCGGCTATTGTGCCAAAAATGACGATCATCACAGGTATAGCGGCGTTATACCATCGTCCCTTAACATCATCGGCCACTTCAAACTCTTTAATAACCAATGGTTTGTATTTCATAGAACTATTATCGCCCTCCTGTTCCCTGGTCAGAGCCTCCTTTTCCTTTCGCCACATGGGGCCAAAATCTCGCTCCATCAGAATAAGCATCAGCATAAAAACAAGGGTGAAGATAGGATAGAACGAATATTTGAGCGAACTCAGAAAAACAATGTAGGGCGATTCGTTGATTGAAGTATGGAGAAGCCCCTCCTGAATATAACTAAGTTCGGCACCAATCCAGGTAGTGATAAATGCAATGGCTGCCACAGGTGCGGTGGTAGAGTCAACAATATAGGCAAGCTTCTCGCGCGATATTTTCAGGCGGTCGGTCACCGGACGCATTGTGTTGCCCACAATCAGGGTATTGGCATAATCATCAAAAAAAATCAAAACACCCATCAACCATGTTATCAACTGCCCGCTCCTTCGGTTTGTGGCATAGCGCGAAAGTATGGCAACGATGCCCTTCATCCCGCCATTTAGAGTAACAATTACCACCATCCCTCCTATCATCATCGAAAAAACTATAATTGAAACATGATCGGTGGTAAGAAGAGAGTTGACAATATAGGTATCGGCAATTGAGAAGAGACCACCCAAAAAAGCAGCAAACCAGCCAGCCCCGGCATAGCGTGCTATAACAGTGACACCAAACAGGAGACCAATGAAAAGTGAAGTAAAAACCTCCTTGGTTACCAACGCCATGATAATTGCAATAAGAGGAGGCAGGATTGATACCCAAAGCGGAATCGGGTCAATATCCCTGGTGAATACCTGTTGTCCCACATTGAGTGTAACTCTCTGAGGATTAGACAAACTAACATCTACCGTTGTGACTGTCCCATTTGTTGCGGTTCTAATCATCTCACCTCCAACTGAGGCAGAAACAGAATCGCGGAGTGTGTAATCGTGTGTGATAGTGATTGTTGCAGATGTATTCCGCATCACTGCCGTGGGCCACTTAACATCAACGGATGCTGATTGGGCAACCAACGTCGCCATGTTAAGCACTACTACGGTTATAATGGCAATGAAACGCATTGATACTTTTTGCGACATTTGAAGATTGTTTGAATCAGACATGATTTGCTTTCAGTGTATTAAATTTAAGGCCTTTTTTTTGTTTTGTTGATACAAAGCCTCCTTTTGTCATGATTTTTTCAGCAGAAGGATAATCAGAAACAGTGAAATTGACCTGCTTCGAAAACAGGATGTTAAAAGTAGTACAAAATATGATGAAAAACAGCGCTTTATTTTTTTTTATCATCCATTATTATTAATTTGTATTATAAAGTAAAGTAAAGATGGACAAGAAGGATTTTGATATTTTTCACGCCCGGAAGAAACCACTGAATCCCGCCAAGGGACGGATATTGATTGCTGAGCCTTTTTTGCAAGGCGTATATTTCAGTCGGTCAATTATACTTATTACCGAATATGGCAAAGAGGGTGCTGTAGGTTTTGTACTCAACAAGTCGTCGGAAATGTATCCCGATGAAGTGATTGAGGATTTGTATAATTTCCATGGTGAGTTGTATCTTGGTGGCCCGGTTGCATCAGACACACTCCATTTCGTTCATACATTGGGCTTTAAAGTACCAGGAGCGGTGCATGTTAGTGGCAATATTTTCTGGGGTGGCGATTTTGAAGTTGTCAAAGAACTAATAAATAGCGGAGTGGCGAACAGCCATTCGGTGAAGTTTTTTGCAGGATACTCGGGATGGGCAGCCGGTCAGCTGGAAGCCGAATTAAAAGAAAAATCGTGGGTGGTTTCAAACATCGATGAAGAGGTTGTTTTTTCGGCAAATGTTGCCAACGCCTGGAAAAAATCGATGGCGAAAATGGGCGATGTTTATGCAACATGGTCCAACTTCCCGGTAAATCCGGCCTACAACTAATATTCACACTGTAAATTCTATTGACCGTGTATCGCAATATGCGGCAACATATTCTATATTATTAACTTAATTAATTAATTTCTATGAAAAAAATTTACTTACTATTCTAACATTATCGTCAGTATCGACTGCGATAGACAATATTGATGCCAACAAACCAATAATTTACATCAACCCCAATAACAATTGTTTGGAATTATCTTCGGTCAACATCAATACGATAGCAAAGATTGATATTTTCGATATTGCAGGACGGTTGGTTTTAACGTCAGACAGACGTTCTGAAATTAATATCCAATCTTTAAAGAACGGAGTATATATTGTTAACTTACAACTGGATAACGGAAGTTACCACCGTAGTAAGATACTAAAGCAGTAAAAATAAAGAACCCCGGTTTGATTTCTGACCGGGGTTTTATTCACAGCAAACTCTTATTAAGCTGAGCTGTCAATTCGCGAGCCATTTTCAGATAAAATCTGTTTTTGTCAACTCCCAAAATCCATCTGATACCTTGAATTGAGTTGGTGAGAAATATCTCGTCGGCACTCTTCAGTTCATCTACTGATGGGCCATCAGTCTCAACAACAGGAATATGCGACTTTTCACAAAGAGAAATAAGATGTTTGCGCATCACTCCATCCACACAACCCGAAGATATGGAGGGTGTGAATATCGTGTTGTTCTTAACCCAAAAAAGATTTGACGACAGACCTTCTATTACCCTGTTGTTTTGGTTAACAATCAATACATCGTCCCAATTATTCTCTTTTTTCCACAATCCGGCCAAAACAAAAAGCACCGAACTGCATGTTTTGAATCTCGACACCGAGGTGTAATTCTTTGATTCTTCGTCGAATACACCTATCAGTAATCCATTTGCATTAAGCGTAAACGGTGATTCGATATATGGCTCATGCTCTATAATCCATTCGGGGCGGTTAGTGGCTGGGGTATATAATCCTCCTG
>JBDHYT010000250.1:0-4950 GCA_039811485.1 Marinilabiliaceae bacterium
TTCGGTATTGCTGCAAGAGATATCACCACTACATTCAATGCCTGGTCATTCAGTTTTACAGAAAGGGAAAAAGAGGGGTTGAAATGTGCTAATATTTTCGATGACAGTTTATAAAAAAATGATTCGCCAGGCCAATAACCTGCCTGAGTTTCATCACTGACCGATTCCCTGATTATCTCCCACAAGTAGCTCAATGGCTTTCAATAGTGCGTTGAGGTCATCGGCTGTATGATAGGCCGAGATAGCTATGCGTACAGTACCGGATGGGAAAGAGCCAAGGGTACGATGGGCTAGTGGTGCACAGTGTAAGCCCTGTCTCACCTCAATACCGAAGCTGCTGAACAGGTTAAAAGCAATTTCTGATGGCAGGTGCTTATCGTGGGTGAACGACACAACTCTGCCCTGAAACTGCATATTGTTGGCACAATAAACTTTAATGCCTGTTATCGCTCTTAGTTTTTCGATAAATGCTATCCATTGGTGGTCGGTTACATTCCACTGCGGATGGTTAACAAGTGCGGCATTAAGCCCAGCCAACCCTACCATATTTGGGGTGCCAGCTTCAAAGAGGTCAGGCATATCGTTGGGCATTTCAAAACTCTCTGAATTACTGCCTGTTCCGCCTCTAACCAATGGCTCTGCCATTGAGTAGTCGCGCACATAAAAACCCCCTGTGCCTGTGGGGCCGTAAAGTCCTTTATGGCCGGTAAAGGCTATTGCAGCCGCACCCCATAGATCGCCTTCAACCGGAATATAACCTGCTGACTGTGTGGCATCAACAAGCACCGGTATTTTGCCTGCCCAGCGGCACAGCTCTGCAACAGGCTGAATAACACCGTTTACATTGCTTTGATGAACGCAGCATACCAATCGGACGTCCTCAGTAGCAACCGAGGATAGTGCTTCTGTATCCACGCGTCCGTCGGAGTGAGATGGCAGATAGGCTATCTTAATGTCACCTCTCTGCTCTAAATGATAAAGCGGCCTCATAACTGCGTTATGCTCCATTGGCGATACCAGAACTGTGCCACCTCGAAGATTCATACCTCTGATTATGGTATTGATGGCAGTTGTGGCATTGGGGGTAAAGGCAATATTGCCTGCATTGGCCACACCCAGGAAGGCGGCTACACCATCACGACAACGCTCAACCATACTTGTGGCATCGTAAACCCGGCCATAGGCAGCCCGGCCGTACGTACCGCCACAGCCATTGATATAGCCGGCCACAGCTTCGGCAACCTGAGGGGGCTTGGGATAGCTGGTGCTGGCGTTGTCGAAATATTTATTCATTCAAACTGTATGTAAATTATTATCAAGGATATACCACGTGACCTGCTTCGGCTGTGAGTTTGGTTATCTGATACATATTGCTGATGGTTCCAGTAGCCAGACTATCCTTGATTCCGAAGAAATCGACACAAGTGCCGCATACGATAACTTTAACACCCATTGATTCAAGTACTTGTAACGATGCTCCGGTGTCGCTTCCTTTAACAGCCAGTTTAACGCCGCCATTGTACAGTATGATGTGGGTAGGCAGTTTATCTGCATCTTTAAGCGAATTGATAAATGCGCGTATTAAGATGCTTCCAAGGTTATCGTCGCCTTGCCCCATTTTATCCGACTTCACCACCACCACGTAGCCCCGGTCGGTTGAGCAGTACGACTCAGCTTCGGGCATCGACGCCCGAGGGGCAGGAACCTGAATAGTAATGTGGAACTCCGGGCCTTTAGTCTCTTTTTGAGGATTGGCACCAAGGTCGTTGAGATATTGCATCAGGTTTTGGCATGAGGTGTCATTATCGCTGATAATCAATAATGTGTCGCCTGTATTTGATTCTTTGATGGCACTTTTGGCCATTATCAGCGGGATTGGACATAAATGTCCGCGTGTATCTACTGTTTTCATTTTAACAATCTGATTATGAAAAAGTTCCTTTGTGTGAGAACAAAGAATTCAGGAGTTTCTATCCTTCATAAGTTCAATGAGCATCATTGCATTCTTTTTGGGGTCATCCGACTCTACTTTAAAGTCGATGTGAGCGCCTTTGCGTTGGTTCAATGTGTATGAATAGCTCTTATCATAATATTGGAGTGCAATTTCGGCAGCACTGCGGTAGTCATCATTCAGCAGAAATGAAATTGCCTGTTCGGTACGCAATCCACCCAGGCGTTTCTTGATCTTCAGAAACGACTCAATGAGTTTAATTGGCTCAAAGGCAGCATATTCGGCCACAAGTCTGTCGAGACGGGGGCTGATAGGCATCTCAATCTCTACCACGGTGGCAGCCTCCAGGAGAGGGAAAAGCTGTTGAGGAATGAAGTTACGACCTATTGTACGGCTCTCGCCCTCAACCCACACCCTTCGATTGGGGCTGAACCGGCGCATCACCTCATGTATATCGTTTTCAAACTGTTCGTTGGTAGGTTGCGGCTCCTGTCCTAGAGCTCCAAATGCCGATCCTTTATGGTGAGCCAGCCCTTCGAGGTCTAGCACCTGTTCGCCTAACTTTTCCAATTCGGCAAGTATTGAAGTTTTTCCACTTCCTGTAGGACCGCCAAGAACAGTAAACTGCCAGTTGGTACCAGTGAGAATCTCCTCTAAACCTGCTCTATAGGCCTTGTAGCCACCTTGAAGTAGGTTGCACTTCATCCCGGCAGTTTCCATAAGCCACGCCATGCTTGCACTACGCATGCCGCCACGCCAGCAGTGAATAAAAAGAGGCTTGCGCCCGGCCAGAATCTTTGCCTGCTTTACAAATCCGGCCATCTTTGGTCCCACAAACTCAAGTCCTTTTTCGATGGCCTCCTCTTTACTGTGCTGCTTATATATTGTACCCACAACGGCACGCTCCTCATTGCTGAAAAGAGGGAGGTTGACGGCTCCGGGAATATGACCACTCTCAAATTCGGAGGGGGTGCGTACATCAACAATTAAACCATTGATACTCTGACTTAAAAATTCGTTCAATAGGAGTTTTTGTGGCATAACCAATATTTCTTTTTATGTGTACAAAGATAGTTATTGAGGGTTTTATGCACAAAATATAACTATAAAAGATTGTGAAACGGGACAATTCAATAATGAATAGATTTGGTATCCGCCTCGTTAGCAGTTCCAATCCTTCTTTCTTCTCTGCTTTATCTCCTTTGCTATCTGCTTGGTTTTCAGGCGTCGCTCAACCGATGCCTTGGTGGGGCGGGTGGCCTTTCGTGGCTTAACCGGAGTGAGGGCAATTGCTATTATGGTGCAGATGCGCATTATCGCTTCATCCCTGTTCATCAGTTGCGAGCGGTGAATCTGCGAGGCAACAATAAGCTCGCCGGCCAATGTTAGCTTAGAGCCAAGTTTCTCCTTCAGCAGCGACTTTTCGTCTTCTGTAAATATAGGACACGACGGGATGTCGATACGGGCTTCGATACGGCTGCTCACCTTATTCACATTCTGTCCGCCGGGACCTTGCGCCCTGGTGGCATTAATATCGATGAACTGTTCGATACCCCTCTCTCTGATTTGATTTGGCGTCATATCAAAAGTTGTTGTTACGCAGTGGTTTAAGGAGATACTCAAGTCCGTTGAGTCTTATCTCGTACATCGTGGCCATCAGCATACCCAGTTTGCCTTGCGGAAATCCCTTCTGGTGATACCATACCAAGTAGTGCTCCGGAAGGTCGCATATCAACCGTCCTTGATATTGGCCAAACGGCATTCGTATTTTCACTAATTCAAGCAGTGTCTCCTGATGCATTTGGCATGTAATTTTAAAATGTATGAACAAACTTAACCCAAATCCGCTTACTATTTGTAAATTTGGGCATAAATTTCAAATTATGGTCAGATTAGGAGATTACAACACCCTTAAGGTAGTGAAAAAAGTTGACTTTGGCCTCTACCTCGATGGTGGTGAAGATGGCGAAATATTGATGCCTGCCCGTTACGTAGCCGAAGATACTGCTGTGGATGACGAAGTTACGGTTTTTATCTATCTCGACTCGGAGGACAGAATGGTGGCCACCACCGAGCAACCAAAGGCTAAGGTTGGTGAGTTTGCCATGCTTCAGGTGACAGAGGTAAACCGTGTTGGAGCATTTTTAGACTGGGGGCTGGTAAAAGACCTGATGGTGCCATTTCGCGAACAGAAGGTGAAGATGGAGAAAGGGCAATGGCACATAGTATTTGTTTATATCGACCTCGATACAGACCGTATTGCAGCATCGGCCAAGCTCGATCAGTTTCTCGACAACGTAGCACCCGAATATGCCGAAGGTGATGAGGTGAACATAATGGTGGTAAACCGTACCGATTTGGGTTACAAGGTGATTATCAATAATCTTCACTGGGGCATAATATATTCCAACGAAGTATTCAAGCCCCTGAGTAAAGGCCAGGTAATGAAGGCATATATAAAAAAGGTGCGCGAAGACGACAAAATTGACGTGTCGCTTCAGAAACCCGGCTTTGCACGTGTGAAACCATTGCAAGAACAGATACTGGCCAAGCTAAAAGATAACGGCGGTTTTTTACCCGTCAACGACAAGACCGATGCACAGGTTATATACGATATGTTTGGCTGTAGTAAGAAGAGCCTCAAAATGACAATTGGCACACTCTTCAAACAGCGACAAATAGTAATTGGTAACGACGGAATAAAATTAACCTGACAAATTTGTAATCATCAGGCCATCATGCATATAGTAATATCACCATCCAAAGCACTCGATTTCAGTACGGATAACCGGGGTTTTAAAATTACAGAACTTATGTTTCCTGTTGAGGCGCAGCGTATTATGTCGTCGTTGAAAAGAGTGACTCCGGAGGGACTTGAAGAGCTAATGAAGATTAGCAGCTCTTTGGCAATGCTCAACTACCAACGCAACCAGGAGTGGCAATACCCGCTCAATGCCGGTGCAGTTAAGGCGGCTGTAACGGCATTTCATGGCGATGTG
>JBDHYT010000251.1:0-4921 GCA_039811485.1 Marinilabiliaceae bacterium
GGATGAGCTGGGTTCCAACCCGGTGGAGCTGGAGGTTAACGCATTGCGCGATGCCGCCCAATCGAAACAGTGGGACGATAACTTAAATGTGATTTTTGACAGAGAGCTTGATAAATTGCAGCGTCTGAACCCTAATTCGGGCGAGTTTTCGGTGCAGGTGAATTATCTTCAGACAATTATCGATTTGCCTTGGAACGAGTTCACCAGAGATAATTTAGACCTTAAACGTGCCGATAAGATTCTTAACCGCGACCATTTTGGCTTAGACCGGGTGAAGGAGCGTATCCTTGAGCATCTGGCTGTTCTTAAGCTCAAGGGCGACCTGAAATCACCAATAATCTGTCTTTATGGTCCTCCGGGAGTCGGAAAGACGTCGCTTGGCAAATCGGTGGCCGAGGCTCTGGGACGCAAGTATGTGCGTATGTCGCTTGGCGGCCTGCACGACGAAGCTGAGATTCGCGGCCATAGAAAGACTTATGTGGGTGCAATGCCGGGACGTATCATTCAGAATATCAAAAAAGCTGGATCGGCCAACCCCGTCTTTATCCTCGATGAACTGGATAAGATAAGCAGCAATTTCCACGGCGACCCGGCAGCAGCACTGCTTGAAGTACTCGATCCGGAGCAAAACAGTGCTTTTCACGACAACTTTCTGGAGATTGATTTCGACCTGTCGAATGTGATGTTTATGGCCACAGCCAACAATCTGGCAACCATTGCACCGCCACTGCTCGACCGTATGGAGCTTATCGATGTGTCGGGATATATAATCGACGAAAAGGTGGAGATTGCAATACGCCACCTTATTCCGCGTCAGATGGAAAATCATGGAATAGAGAAGGGCGTGGTGACACTTAATAAGAAGGTAATTGCTTATATAATAGAGAATTATACCCGTGAATCGGGTGTGCGCGAGCTGGATAAGATTATTGCAAAACTGTTCCGTAAACTGGCACTGAAAATTGCCAACGGAACCAAATTCCGGAAGAGTCTTATTGTTAGTGATTTCCGCGAATATCTGGGCGTGGAACGTTACAATAAAGATAAATGGGACGATAACGATCATCCCGGTGTGGTAACCGGCCTGGCCTGGACGGCTGTTGGTGGTGAGATACTGTTTGTGGAGAGCAGCATCAGTAAAGGTAAAGGCAAACTGACCCTCACCGGCAATTTGGGCGACGTGATGAAGGAATCGGCGGTGCTGGCACTGGAGTATCTTCGCTCGCATGCCTCCGACTGGGGATTGAATGCCGACGATATGGACGAGAAGAATGTTCACGTACACGTGCCCGAAGGTGCCATTCCCAAGGATGGTCCATCGGCAGGTATTACAATGGTTACTTCGCTCGCCTCGGCACTCACACGGCGGAAGGTAAGACCCCGTTTAGCAATGACAGGTGAGATTACTCTGCGTGGCAAAGTGCTTGCAGTAGGCGGTATCAAGGAGAAGATTCTGGCTGCCAAGCGTGCAGGTATAACAGATATTATTCTGTCGGATGAAAACCGTAGAGATATCAATGAGATAAAAGAGATCTATCTCGAAGGACTAACATTCCATTATGTGAAAGAGATTAGCGAAGTGCTAAAGATTGCGCTATTAGATGAAGTGGGATAAAGAATTTTTGACGTAATGATTAAAATACTAAAAGCCGGATGTTGGATATCCGGCTTTTTTGGGTTAAAATGTTGCGGTAAGGCTTACGCCAATGTTGTCTCTACCGATATAGGGCATAGCCATTGAGTGTGATTTGCCTTTTCTGTCGGGGAAAATATTCCGTTTTATCCACGGATGCGTCCAATAGGCAATCTTTGTACTCAACATTCCTATTCCGGCTCCTGCAACAACATCGGTAAACCAGTGACGGTCGTTATGCAATCTTAAAAAGCCTGTTCCGGCAGCAACAGTGTATCCGGCAATACCATACCAAATCGATTTATCCTTATATTCCTGATATAAAAACTCGGCAGACATAAACGCCGTTGCGGTGTGACCAGATGGAAATGAGTTCTTTCCTGTCCTGTCGGGTCGCTCGATGGCTAAGGAATATTTTAATGAGTTTACGGTAGTTGCCATTATTAAATATGCGGTACATATAAGAATAGTTCTATCCTTAAAGTTGTTCTTTCCCTTGATACCAAAGGCATTAAGAGCATATACTGCAACAATGGGGGAGTATTGCGAAAAGTCGTCAATGGTCTTTTTTTCATCGACATGTTCGGTTATCTCATCCTTTAGTTCAATGTTGAATAGTTGAAGTCTGTCGCTATTAATGCCAGCTACGCCATAACCAATTAGTACAGTGGGTATTATTAGCGATTTTAGATTCAGGCCGCTCTCCTGATTGTTGGTTTGTTGTATGGTGTCGTTGTTGATATTCTGTGCTTTGTGATTTACAACCACAAGTAGTAGGAGTGAAGTTATTGTTAGTCTTAGCTTCATCAGTGGAATGATTTAATGGTGCACAAAATTATATAAATGGTTGAAAGCAAAGTTAAGAGAGCCGGTTTTTTTTGGAGAGACGGAATTTTTTTTATAAAAAAATCACCGTCATTGGTTAAACGACGGTGATTGATGTTTTTTTACGGATGGTTTGGCTTATACCTATTGGGGTGTTTCAGTTGAACAGCTACTGCCCGAACAACATCCGCCTTCCTTTGAGTTGCACGATTTAAGATGTGTGGGACGGTTGAAGAATATATTGAGTCCCAGTGCAATAAATGCAATCAGCAGCAGGATGACAGCCAAAGCAACCAATACTAAAATTTTCATATCTGACGTTTAGCGGAGAACAGCCCATTAAAGAAAAAGTTCATCGGTTAAGGTGTTATTTGTGCTGTTTTGGCGATTGCATTATTTAGTTTCCTCATCTCCCTTGCTAAAAAGATTATACATACCACAGCCGATATTGTGTCGGCTATCGGACTTGCAATCCATACTCCGTTGATACCCATTAGTTTGGGCATGATTAAAAGTAGGGGCGAGAGTATTATCACCTGGCGCATCAATGACAGAAGGGCTGCTTTACCTGCCTTGCCTATTGCCTGAAAAAAGTTTCCCGTAATTATTTGAAACCCCACCAACGGGAATGCGGCCAGCGCAATTCTCATCCCTCCGGAGCCTATTGTCATAAGGTCTTCGTTGTCGGTGTTGAAGATTCTGATGATGGTTTCGGGAAAGAGCTGGGTTAGCGCAAAGCCGGCAATGCTTACTGCTGTGGCGGCCTTAAGTGTAATGCCGAGAGTCTGTTTCACCCGCGCAAACTGTTTTGCTCCAAAGTTGAATCCAATAATGGGTTGTGATGCCATATTCATTGCTATTATCGACATGGTAAGCAGCATCACCACGCTATTGATAATTCCCATTGCACCTATTGCATAGTCGTTACCAAAGAGCATAAGCTGTTTGTTGAAGAGCCCCTGCACCAGGCTGGCTGTGAGCTGCATAGTGAATGGAGCAAAGCCCAGCGACAGTATGAACCATATTATTTCGCCGTTTAGTTTATAGTTGGCCATCCTCAGTTTGAGTACCGAACGTTTACTTTTGAAATGCCATATCACCCAGATGCATAACAATATCTGCGATATTACTGTTGCAATGGCAGCTCCGCGTACACCCATATCCAGCGCAAAGATAAATATGGGGTCGAGAATAATATTTGTTCCTGCACTTATCAGCATCGACACCATTGCAGTTCGGGGGCTTCCTTCGGAACGGATAAGGTTGTTGAGCGAAAAACCTACAATATTGAATATTGCACCAGCAAGGATAATATCCAGATATTCATTGGCATAGCCTATGGTGTCGTCGTTTACGCCAAACATCCGCAGCATGGGTTCTTTAACTGCAAAACCAATGATGGTGATGGCTATTGATGTGAAAATCATCAGGATAAAAGCATTTCCCAACACTCGCTCTGCAGTGCCGAACTCCTTCTGGCCCATGCTTATCGATATTCGCACACCGGCACCCATGCCTACAAGCATCCCGAAAGCCATTATGGCTATCATCACCGGGAATACTGCAGAGATGCCCGACAAAGCCTCGGCTCCAACACCCTGACCAATGAAAATACGATCTACAATATTATATAGTGAGTTGAGGATGACTCCGGAGAAAGCAGGAACAAAGAACTTCCATAATAGCGAAGGTATATTTTGGCTTTCCAACTCACGAACCTGACTGTTGACTTTTGCTGTCATTTTCGCTAAATTAAAAGGAGGATGCAAGATAGCTATTAATAAGGTGCATCTGTATTAATAAAATATAAAAAATGAGTTTAAGCACTGTTTATTTTCAAGTTTTATCGTTATTTTAATAAGCTATTTTTATATGTTTTACGATAATCTAATAAACAGTCTTTTATGAAGAAAATTTTGTTTGTTATGGCACTTACCATCTTTAGTTGGAGTGGTTGCCGGCAGGCTGGAAAGATATCCGGAGATGCCGAAAATACCAATGTGACTGCTGAAGTGGTGGAGAGAGTCGCAAATGGGCTTATTCAAAAATATGGAAACGAACATAGCGACCTTATTGGCCGTGGTGTGGCTCATGCTGCCTCTTTGTGGAGGCAGAAAGATGGTTCGGTGGCTGAGTTCGAGGAGTTTTGCAACGATAACTTTATCGGTAGCCAGAACGATAGATTCACTTTTTTTCAGAAGGTAAGCCGTAATATCGAGATACTCTATGGCAACTACAATAAGATTACACTCGACCTGCAAAGACCCGTACAGGAACCAATGGGAGAGGTTACGGCCATTGATGAGGCTTTTTCGGCATATTCGCCGGCTGCACATCTCGACGACGACCTGTATCAGAGTAAGATAGCGTTTTTCATAGCACTCAATTTTCCCCCTTCTTCTTTGAAAGAGCAGGAGAAACTTTCGCCCAGCTGGAGTTGTCGCGACTGGGCTTATGCCAGAC
>JBDHYT010000252.1:0-4890 GCA_039811485.1 Marinilabiliaceae bacterium
AATGTATCTTTGAGATGGAATCTGCTTTTCTCGTCGGTCATGGGCAGTGCCACACTCACTATGGCCTGGATTTACCCGGTGATGATGCAGCAGCTGGGTAAGAACGAAATAGAGATAGGCACCACCCATACCATTCTCAACCTGATGCTTGGTGCCGTAACGCTTTACTCCTACCGCATTGAACAAAAACTTAAACCAAAGCTTACGATATGGCTCAGTTCCATAGGTATTACAGCAGGGTTTATTTTTGCAGGAGTATCAGACTTTACAATGCTGATGATTACCCTGAGCGTTTTTTATTTCAGCCGTGGTATTGCCACTCCGGTACTGAAAGATTATATAAACAGGATAACCACCAGCGATGTCAGAGCCACAGTATTATCTATCCGAAGCCTGATAATAAGGGCTTTTTTTGTTGTTATCGGCCCTCTGTTCGGCTTCTTATCCGATAATATAGGTCTTCGTGAAGCATTTGTAATTATTGGGGTAATTTTTTTAATTCTTACATCCCTCAGTATTTCAATGTTCCTGAAGTCAATACCTGAAAACAACTGACCTCAGTACATCAAACCAAACATCCACAAGGGGATTTTGTTTTCAAAGCCAATTTCAATATCGTCGGCAGCAATATAACTGTTGGGCCTGTCTTTAATTTGATTGTAGGACTTACCCTTACCACCAATTTCAAAAATTAGTTACTGCTATAACTATTAATATATTGAAAATCGTTATTGCTCTAACGATTTTATTAGCAAAAATAGTTATCATTCCAACCTATTTTTATTTTAAAATCATTAAGATTCTAACTATAATGCTATACCATCCGGAGTCAGGAATTACACATTGCATAAGCCTGAAAATCAATATTTGAACACATTATCATGGTTTATCAGTAACCACGAGCTTCAGCACGTGGGTTGAAACCCACGGTTATGCATGGTGTGGCTCTACGAGCCTATTGGCACAACGTAAAATAAACAAGTATTATGCTATAAACTTTCCACTTTCAACTCTCAACTTTCAATTTTGTCATTGTCAACTATCAATTGTCAATTGATTAAGTCCGGCTTGAGGACAAATATGTGCGTACAAACTGAATATCGCAACAATAATCATGGCTAAAGCCGATTGCAAGTACGGCACCACACCACGGCCTGAAGGCCGTGGTTACTGATACTGCCCTAGCGTTGCGACGTGCTGTGTAGCAGACGAAACTTTTATGTCTGAATTGAACATCGACGAAGACAAAGACAGAATTTTACTTGTATTAATCAGAATATGTGAATTTTACACAATATCTTGCCTTACAGGCAGATAAACTATGTGAAGCTATGACACCTTAAATAAAATAAAATATTTCGCCCATGCAGGGCTTGAAATACATAACTAACTTATTATCCGTATGCTGCGCTGTGCTTACATACGGCTGAGGTATAGCACCACTTCGTGGCTTAGCAGCAAACGAATCCACGACTAACGAACAACGACCTACGAATAACAACCAACCAATGCACAAACTTTCCACTCTCAACTATCAACTATTTTGTCATTGTCAACTATCAACTATCAATTGTCCATTGACTTAACTTTCAACTAAATCAAACCAAATCCTCAAAAGCTGCCCCAGTGACAGAAACCAGATCATTCGGAGAGAGAATAACCTGAACTCCCCGAACTCCTGCACTGACATAAATGGCATCGTATTGGGCAGCGGTGTGGTGGATATAGGTCGGGAACTATTTTTTCATGCCAATGGGCGAACATCCGCCTCTGATATATCCGGTGGTGGGGAGTAACTCTTTGAGAGGCAGCATTACTGCTTTTTTGTTTCCCGAAACCACAGCTGCCTTTTTCAGGTCAACTTCGCAATTGGCAGGGATGATGCACACAAATACTCCGTTTTTATCGCCCCGTAGCAGGAGTGTCTTGAATACAATATCGGGACTCACTCCCACCTGCCGGGCAATATGAGTGGCTTCCAGGTTATTTTCATCAGGCTCATAACTTTGGGTATCATATTTAATTCCGGCTTTATCTAAAAGTCGTAACGCATTGGTTTTATTGATTTTCAAGCCCATTTACTGAAGTTTTTATTCAATCTATAGTTTTAGCGACATTGTGTCATAGGCAAGTATGACGTTATCGGGCAACTTGCTGCTTACATCGTTGTGCCTGCCCAGTCGATGCGAGATATGAGTAATAACTCCCAATGCAGGCTTAAGACGCCCTATAACCTCCAGTGCCTCGCCCAAAGAGAAGTGCGAAATATGAGTCTCCATCATCAATCCATTGACAACAAGCACCTTGCAACCTATAAGCTTATCCATTGATTCATCCGGAATAAAATTGGCATCGGTGATATATCCGAAGTCACCAATGCGATAAGCCATAATTGGCAGTTTATGATGCATCACCCGTATGGGTGTCACTGAAATACCGCCTACATTAAACTCTGTTCCATCAATCTGGTTTATGGCCATCTGAGGCAAGCCATAGAATGGCAGATTGCTGAACGCGTAATGATAAAGCGATTGTACCGACTGAGAAACACGAGGTTCGGCAAAAATTTGTACTGGCTCGTTAGAAATCATATTTAAAGCCCTTACATCGTCGAGCCCCGATACATGGTCGCGGTGCTCGTGGGTGAGCAAAATGGCATCGAGATGGCTGATATGGCTGCGCAACATCTGATACCGGAAATCGGGCCCGGCATCAATCAAAACATTAAGTCCCTGATGTTCAACCAACACAGAAGCGCGAAGCCGGTTATCCTTCCAGTCGGACGAGCAGCACACGCTACATTTGCAACCAATAACCGGAACACCGTGCGAGGTGCCTGTACCCAGAAAAGTGACCTTCATCTACATACGTTTTTACAACTTTAAAAATAGTCAAAAAACAAGCTTGTTGAACAAATAAGAGCATAAATGAACTATTAATTGTACTTTTGCACCCATAACAAAGAAACAGAGCGATACAACATGAAAGGCACAATATATCTCATTCCCAACACTTTGGGCGAAAGTCCCATAGATTTTAATCTGCCGGAGGAGAACATAAGGATTATAAATTCCATCCGTCATTTTATTGTTGAAGATGTGCGTACCGCACGAAGGTTTCTTAAAAAAGTCAATAAAGAGATTGATATTGATAAACTTACATTTTTTGTTCTCGACAAACATACCCGCACTGAAGATATTCCCACATTTTTAAAACCGGCACTGGCCGGCAGCGACATGGGTATAATTTCGGAGGCTGGATGCCCGGGAGTTGCCGATCCGGGTGCCGATGTGGTTGCAATAGCCCACCAATGTGCTCTGCGGGTAGCTCCACTGATAGGCCCTTCAAGCATTTTACTTTCATTAATGGCATCCGGAATGAATGGTCAGAATTTTGCCTTCAACGGATATCTGCCTGCCGGAAAAGGAGAAAGCATAAAAGCACTAAAACACCTGGAAGAGAGATCGATACGCGAAAAACAGACACAGATATTTATCGAAACACCATTCCGCAACGTCAAACTGCTTCAGGATATGATGTTTGCATTGCGCCCTACCACACGCCTTTGCATTGGAGTAGATATCACGCTTGCGTCGGAGATGATTGTGACCAGGAGCGTTGACCAGTGGCGCAACAAACTGCCCGATTTGAGCAAGCGTCCGGCTATATTCCTTATTCAGGGTTGATACCTGCCAGGAAAGGCAGAATCCAGCCGAACTCCTTTTCAAGATTTGGCGTAAAAACCCCTTTCCCAATGCTGTTCTTAATCTCATCCATACTCCACGATTTGATTTCGTCAATCTCGGGAAAACCTGCCTTAAACGGTCCGTCGGAAGTGGTTACAAAACAGAATACAAGCTCCTTTTCGACTCTGCTATCCCAGATGTATTGCTTCAAAAGACGTGCTTCAAAAGCCTGTAACCCAATCTCTTCCATAGTCTCTCTCTGAAGAGCCTTTTCGAGAGTCTCTCCCACCGCCACATGCCCGCCAACAGCAGTATCCCATTTGCCGGGTTGGATGGATTTGTGCATAGGTCTTTTTTGCAACAGAACCCCACCGGATGTAAGCACATGAAGATGTACAACCGGATGAAGCCACTTATTGCCATCGTGGAACATGCTTCGAGGTGCACGTCCTGTCACCCTGCCCTCTTCATCAACCACCGGAAGCCACTCCTGGTTGCGGTACTTACGGCCACGCATGCGGGCAATCAGCATCTCGGAGGCAAAGAATAATATCACAACAAACCACACAAGCTGGCTGTCGGTGATACTACCGGTTGAAAAATTGGGAATCAGAACAAAAAATGTGAGAACCGCAGTGAAAGAGATACTCCAAATAAACATTCTTTTTACACTGTGGTTCAATAACTTTACTCTAAATGGATCGGCAAGTACACCCTTCATTATCTCTCCTCCTGTAGTGGTAAAAATATTGAACGGCGACCAGACTGCGAGAGCCAGCAGACCCGAAACCATAAAAGACACCATTAGTGTTGCGAAGGGTTTTATTGCCTCAATTTCAGACACTAACGAGGTAACACCAAAAAAGATTATCAGTCCCATTTCAGTCCATGAACCGCCTTCGATTAGGCCATTTTTGCGCAGCGACTGCACAATATCGGGCACACAAAGCAGTAATCCGGCCACCATACCCCAGACAGGGCCAAAAAAGTAGTCGGCAACAAAATAGATTGCCAGTGGAACAAGGCTTTTAAGTATTCCGAACCTATTCATAAAGAGTGGTTTTACAGATGGAAATTCCTGATACGGAAAAAGGAATATTCCCGCAGAGCATACCAAAAACGGAATATGCTATGCGGGAAACACTATATTTAATCATTTAGATAAAATAAAGCAGTATATACATCTTAATCTTTACTTTAAACA
>JBDHYT010000253.1:0-4880 GCA_039811485.1 Marinilabiliaceae bacterium
GTTATTTTTTGAGCCCAAGGCGGGTAAGAACCTCATCGCTGATATCGAGTTTGGGGTCGTTCCACATAAGACCTGCTCCCGAAGCTTTATCGAATACCGCTCCAAGTCCTTTCTCCTGCGAGAGGGCAGAAATGGCGTTAAACACCTGGTCTTGAATTGGTTTGATAAGCGATTCGCGACGTTTAAACAAGTCGCCATCCTGACCGAAGTATTGTTGCTGAAGTTTTTTGGCAACTTGCTCCTTCTCCACAATTTCGTTTTCCTTCTTCACCTTCATATCGGCCGAAAGAAAAACACTCTCATTCTTATAGGTTTCGTAAAGTGTGGCAACCTCTTCGTAACGTGCCTTTACATCGTTCTCATAACGCTTGGCCAACTGATTGACCTGTTCGTTGGCCGATTCGTAGGCAGGAATGCTCTTCAAAATATACTCGGTATCGACAAAAGCAATCTTTTGTGACCAGGCAGTGAAAACAAAACCTGCTAAAACTATTGTTAATAATATACGTCTCATAGATTATAATTTTAAGTTAACAATATTTATGCTACAAAAAACGAACCAAATCAATTATTATCAGAATGATTGTCCAATTACGAAGTGGAACTGGCTTCCTCCGGCCTGCGAACTACCATTGACATCGTCGAAGCCGTAGCCCCAGTCGATACCAAGCAATCCGAAGATAGGAAGGAATATGCGCAGACCTGCACCCGCCGAACGCTTAAGCTCAAAGGGGTTGAAGTCGCGGAAGTCGCGCCAGCAGTTACCGGCCTCCAGGAACGTAAGTGCATATACTGTGGCTGATGGCTGAAGCGAGATAGGATAACGCAGCTCCATGGTCAGTTTGTTATACATATTACCATCGTAGGAGTAACCATTGGCAGAACGTGGCGTAAGCGATGAGTTCTCGTAACCTCTAAGACCAATTGTCTCTTCACCATAAGTGCTGTAGCCCGACATACCGTCGCCACCAACTACAAACTTCTCGAATGGAGATTTTTTATCCTTATTGTAATATCCTAAGAATCCCATCTCCATACGTCCCATAACCACCAATTTGCGCGACCGGTCGATGGCCTTATATATTCCGCTCTTGAAGCTCCACTTATGGTACTCCACAAACTTATACTTCTTGTCGGCTGCAATTTTTGAGAAGTCTTTATCCTCGAATAATGAATAAGGAGGGGTGAATGACACGCCAACCGAAAAATCGGAGCCGGAACGGGTATATATAGGATTGTCGGTAGAACGGCGGCTAAGCACCAATCTGAAATTCAAGATGTTGGATCTGCCATTTTGCATATCGAGGAAATACCAGTTCTTCATCTGAAACAGCTGGTATCCAACTTCGCTGTAAAGGGTAAAGTAGTCATCGGGCCAGCTCAGTCGTTTTCCAAAACCAAGCGAAGCGCCACTCACCTTACGATACTGATTCACGTTACGGTCATACCCATAACCGTTACCATAACCGTAGCCGTAGCCGTAGCCGTATCCATAACCATAGCCACTGTTGAAGCTGTTCCAGGCATTGCTGCTCACACCAGTTTGCAAAGAGTGGTACACACTAAAGCTCAATGAGTTGGGGCGTTTACCACCCAACCATGGCTCGGTAAACGAAAGGCTGTATGACTGATAATATTTACCGTTGGTTTGTGCGCGCAACGACAGTTGCTGTCCATCGCCCGAAGGCAGAGGACGCCATGCCTCTTTGTTGAACACATTGCGGATTGAGAAGTTGTTGAACTTCAAGCCCACGGAACCAACAAACATGCCTGCACCCCAACCTCCCGAGAGTTCGATCTGGTCATTGGGTTTCTCTTCGAGTTGGTAAACCAGATCAACAGTACCGTTATCGGCATCGGGGAGCACATCGGGTTTAATCTTCTCCGGGTCGAAGTGTCCGAGCTGAGCAAGTTCCCGCACTGTACGTATAAGCTCCGATTTACTAAAAAGCTGCCCCGGCTTGGTACGTATCTCGCGTCGCACAACATGCTCATGTGTCTTGGTGTTACCCTTGATAATCACGTTGTTGATAGTAGCCTGAGGTCCTTCGGTAATACGCATTTCAAAATCGATGGTATCGCCATGTACATTGGTTTCGATAGGCGAAATATTGGAGAACAGATAGCCGTTGTCCATATATACGTTATGAACAGCATCCTCGTCGGAATACAGACGCTTGTCGAGACGCTTACTGTTAAGCACGTCGCCTTTTGTAATTTTAAGCCATTGCGAGAGCTGCTCACCGGCATAAATACTGTTGCCTACCCAGGTGATATCACCAAAGTAGTATTTGTCGCCCTCATCAATTTTGATAACCACATTAACGGTATTGTCTTCGTTACGTGTAACGCTTTCGGAAACAATACGTGCATCGCGATATCCCTCTTCGTTATATTTATCGATAAGTGCCACAAGATCCTCTTCATACTTATCTTTCACAAACTTTTTGGTGCGAAAGAAATTACGCCACATCCCCTTCTGGTTGGTCTTTTTCATTGCCCTGTTAAGCTTATTGTAAGAAAGCACAGTATTGCCTTCGAAGACAAGTGAATTGACCTTAACTTTCTCTTTTTTATCAACATACACATCCAGAATCACTTGGTTGGGCTTTGAAGGATCCTCTTTTTGTACGATATTGACCGAAGTGTTATAAAAACCTTTTTCGACAAAATAGTCGGTAACATATTTCTCGGCTCTCGAAATCATAAATGGTGTAACCTGCGACCCTCGCATCATTGCAACCTTACCACTTATGGTTTCTATTTCGCTCTTCTTAAGGCCGTGAAAGTTGATATCACTCATTCTTGGGCGTTCCTGGAGATATATCTGAAGCGACACCTCGCGCGAATCAGCTTTGGGAGTGAAATATATCTTCACGTCGGAAAAAAGCCCATGATTCCAGTAACGGCGTATTGCCTCCGAAATCTCATCTCCCGGAATGGGGATTGTTTGCCCCACTCGCAGACCTGATAAATTTACAAGAATTTTGGCATCAAGGTTTTCAACTCCCACCACCTCGATGTCGGAGATAACGTATTTACGCGGATTACCTGTATATGAGATATAGGATACTTCTTCCTGTGCAAAAACCGATGAGAATGAAACCCAAAAGAGTATGAACAATAGGTATAGATTACGCATTATATATTATTTTTCTTCTTTTTATTTTGATGTTATTTGATCGCTCGTCAGTCCAAACCGTCGTTCTCTACCTTGATAATCGACCAATGCCTTGTAAAAATCCTCCTTCTTAAAGTCGGGCCACAAGGTATCGCAAAAATAGAGTTCGGAGTATGCAATCTGCCACAGCAGAAAATTACTTATCCGGTATTCGCCGCTGGTACGGATTAACAGTTCTGGATCGGGAATGGTGCCGGTGGTAAGGTACGATGCAAACAGGGAATCATCGATTGTGTTAGCATCTATTGTCCCATCCTTTACCTGAGCCGCAATTTGCTTTACTGCGTTCACTATCTCCCATCGCGAGCTGTAGCTCAACGCCAGCACCAGTGTTAGTCCGGTGTTGCCTGCAGTCTGCGCCACACAGTCGTTCAGCTTCTTCCTCACTGCCGATGGTAGCGACTCCTGGTTGCCGATAATAGCCAACCGGACATTGTTTTTCATCAACGTCTTTGTTTCTGAACTTATGGTAAAGACCAGAAGAGTCATCAGGGCATCGACTTCGAGTTTGGGGCGGTTCCAGTTTTCGGTAGAGAAAGCATAAAGAGTAAGATAACCTATTCCCAGCTCGGCAGCAGCCTCGGTAGCTTCGCGCACAGCATTAACACCATGCTGGTGCCCGAACACCCGTGCACTTCCACGCTGCTTTGCCCAACGCCCATTGCCATCCATTATTATGGCCACGTGCTTTGGCAGTTTCTCACTTATCAATTGCTCTTTCAACGACATACTTCTCTTGTTTGGTTATGAACAACGCAACCAATATTAATACTTAAAATCCACCATTACATTCGGTTTTTCTACGCAAGAAACTGAATGTAAGAGTGACACCGGCAAATGAATACCAGTCGTTATTATGTGTAAATGTCTTACTATCAAAACCATAAGGGTCGCCAGGATTAACAATATCCGTATTGCCCACCACATCAAGGTCGTCAACGAATGTTTTCCTGAATGTCCACTCGGCACCAATCCTCAGATGGTTGTTGATTTTATATTTCACACCCACACCGAAAGGCAAAGATAATACAAAAACTGGTTTGTCCTTTTCATTTTGCATTTGATTGCCATATCTTTTATAAATTGTAGTTGCAACACCAAAAGAAAGATATGGTGAGAACTTGGTTTGCGATTTGTAGGGATGGTCGTACGACATAAAGTTGAGCTCCATTTGTGCTGCAACATCCATTATAGTGCGCGAAAACGAATAGTTGGCAGTTTCGGCATTGGGAAACAGTACACCTTTTGACGGGTAGCTTCCACTGAGGCCTGAAATGATGGCTGTTCCTTTCCACGATATACGGTCGGTCATATTATATCGCAACAAGCCGCCCAGTGCCGGGTGTGTATTTTTAAACGGCACGCCTGGGTTGAGATCGCCCTGGTAGTATCCACCACCGGCAAATACACCAAGCTCCATGCGGTTTTGTCCACTAAGAGGGTTGACAAACAGCATTATAAACATCAAAAACGGTAATATTTGCGCTAATCTCATATAGTGATATTAATTGCCAACAAATTTAGCATGGCACATCAGAACCGTGCTAAAAGCTTTTAAAGAAAACCGTTTTTTTTCAATTTTATTGTGTTTTTTTAATAAAAGGCGGCTTTCCGGTGATTATTGGCATAAATAAGTCAACCACCGAAATTATTGTTGGTTCATTTCCAACCGATTAATTACGCCGTTCGGCACCCCCAA
>JBDHYT010000254.1:0-4876 GCA_039811485.1 Marinilabiliaceae bacterium
TCTCATCGATTTCAGATAACCGTCGAGCCTCCCGAAGTTGTTGTAAGGAAATCCTGTTGCTATCAGCGAGTTGGCTACAAGCGATGTTGACGACACCTCTATTCTGTTGCCGTTTAGATATGCGCCACCGTCTCTCCATCCGTGGAACATCTCGTCAAGCCCGATTTCGTAAACAACACCCAGCACAATTGCATCATCCATTTTTAGGGCAATACTGATGGCAAACGGCGAAAGACCGTGAATGAAGTTGGTGGTTCCGTCGATTGGATCGATAATCCAGTTGAACACAGGCATGATATTGCTTCGGGTACCCTCCTCGGCAATAAAACCCGCTTCGGGAAGCAGTTGTTCGAGCTGTTCCACAATCATCTCCTCCGACTTCCGATCCATATTGGTCACAAAGTCGTTCTTCCCCTTTAAATAGACATCAGGCTTATGGCAAACTCGTTCGTTGCGAAGAAAATTTCCCGTGGTACGGGCAATATCCACAACCTTCAGGGTAGTATGCTTTAAATCGATAGGTGACGGCATGATTCAGTATAAATATGCAAATGGACGTTGTTTCACGCAACAACAGTTTTTTCTATCAACACGCCTGTTACGGCCTGTTTATCAAAGCTAAGACTTTTTAACTCAATATCCTGAATTGTGTTGATTAATTTTCTGTCGTAAGGAATTTCAACCTTGATATAATTCTCGGTAAATCCGTGCATCATACCATCTTCGCCCGATGCTTCAAGAAGGACGCGGGCTGTGGTACCGATAAATTTCCTGTAAAACGCAATCCGTTTTTCTTCCGAGAGCTCGAGCAACAAGTGACTCCGACGGTTACGCTCAGGCACAGGCACTTTACCTTCCATCTTGATAGCCAGAGTATTGGGGCGCTCGGAATATGTAAACACATGAAGTTGTGAGCCGTCAATATCTTTAAGGAACTCGTATGTTTCGCTAAAAAACTCCCCGGTTTCGCCATTTACTCCCACTATCACGTCGATACCAATAAATGCATGCGGTATCACCCGCTTTATATGGTCGATGCGTGAAGCAAAAAGTTCACGGTTATATTTTCGTTTCATTAGTTTAAGCACTTCGTTGGAGCCGGACTGGATAGGGATATGAAAATGAGGCATGAAGCGCTTCGACTGAGCCACAAAATCAATAATCTCATCAGTAAGCAAATTTGGCTCAATTGATGAGATTCTGAAACGCTCAACCTCCTCTATTTTATCAAGTTCCTTAATCAGGTCAAAGAAAGTTTCGCCGTTTCTGTGTCCGAAATCACCTATATTGACACCAGTAAGAACAATCTCCCTGGCACCTTTTTGAGCTGCCTGGCAAGCCTGCTCCACAGTGTTGGCTACACTGTCGCTGCGGCTTTTGCCACGTGCCAGCGGAATGGTACAGTACGAGCAGAAATAGTCGCAGCCATCCTGTACTTTCAGGAACGAACGTGTGCGATCGCCCGAAGAGAAAGATGGTTTAAACTCCTTATCCTTCAAAATCTCTCCTGCCACGATTCGGGCTGTACCGGTTTTTTGTATCGAGTCGAGGTGTTTTAATATATCGGTCTTTTCGTTGGAGCCCAAAATAAGGTCAACACCTTCAATACGGGCTATCTCATCGGGTTTAAGCTGGGCATAACACCCTGTTACAACCACATAGGCGTTGGGATTTTGCCTGATGGCCCTGTTGATTGCGTTTCGGCACTTTTTGTCGGACAAGTCAGTGACCGAGCAGGTGTTGATAACATAAACATCTGCCACCTGATTGTATCCTACTTTTTGAAATCCTGCCTCAAGCATCTTACGTGCCACGCTCGATGTTTCGCTGAAATTCAACTTGCAACCGAGAGTGTAGAATGCTACCTTCTTCTGCTCAAATATAGTTTGGTCAATCATACCCTGTGTTTTTTTAAATGGCCGGTAAATTTAGTTAATGTCTGCAACTACTGCAAACATAATGCCATCGAGCTAAAACACAGGGCACGATGATTTGTTCACTTACAGAAGGTCGGAAGCCAGTTCGGCCAGATAACTCCTTTCGCCCTTCACCAAATTAATGTGTGCAAATATATCCTGTCCAATCATTTTGTCGGTCAGATACGACAAGCCGTTGGAGTGCATATCGAGATATGGCGAGTCGATCTGCTGCATATCGCCGGTAAACACCATCTTAGTGCCTTCGCCTGCCCGGGTAATGATGGTCTTAATCTCGTGAGGCGTAAGGTTTTGTGCTTCATCAACAATAAAAAAGACATCCGAAAGACTCCTTCCTCTGATGTAGGCCAGCGGTGTGATTATCAACTGCTGGTTTTTCATCAAGTCGTCAATCATCATATTTTCCCTGCTTTGGGGCGAATGGCGGCTTTTGATAACACCAAGATTGTCGAACAGAGGCTGCATGTATGGGCCAATCTTCTCATCAACATTGCCCGGCAGAAATCCTATATCGCGATTTGAAAGCGGCACAATAGGACGCGCCAGTAAAATCTGTTTATACTGATTCATTTGCTGAAGTGCAGCTGCCAGTGCAAGAAGAGTTTTTCCGGTACCGGCCTTTCCGGTAAGCGACACCAGCTTAACTTCGGGATTGAGCAACGCATTGAGCGAGAATGTCTGTTCGGCATTTCGCGGTTCAATACCGTAAGCACCTTGTTTTTCGACCTTTACAATCAGCTCCGATATAGCATCGTAGTGGGCCATAACACTTTGGCTTCCATTTTTCAGAATCAGGTATTGGTTGGCCACAAGGCCTTTGCCTGTGGGGAAATCATCGGCGGGAATAGCTTTTTTACTGTATAGTTCCGAAATAATTTGCGGGTCAAAACCGTCGATAACCTCAATCTCCTTGGTAATATGGTCAATATCTTTAACCTTATCATTTTCATAGTCTTCGGTATTCAATCCAAGTGATTTGGCCTTCATTCTCAGATTGATATCCTTTGATATCAATGCCACATATCGATCGGGAAATTTCTTTTTGATAAAAAGTGAAATGGCCAGAATCCGGTGATCGGGCGTCTTTTCATAAAACGAATCTTCCATCTCTTTTGGAAACGGCTTACCGGTAGCAACAAACAGTCTGCCACCCTCTTCGCCCAAAGGAACACCGTCGGCAAACAGTGCTTCGCCGGCAAGTTTATCCATCTGGCGCACAAATTCACGAGCCTGAAAATTGATTAACTCATTACCCTTCTTGAATTTGTCGAGCTCTTCGAGAACCACGATCGGGATAACCACATCGTTGTCCTTGAAGTTAAAAATGCTTGCATGATCGTGCAACAGCACATTGGTGTCGAGGATAAAAATTTTGCTATTCATGATGTGGAGGTTTTATTTCTTATAAATATACTTAAAAAGATACATTGATGTACTAAAACATCATATTTTTGTTATTCAACAGACAAAAAAACAGACCCAACGGTAATAATACATATTTGTAATGAACTACAGCGAAACACTTGATTATCTATTCAGTCAATTACCAATGTATCAGCGGATAGGACAAGCGGCCTATAAAGCTGACCTCAACAATACACTGGCCTTGGATGACTATTTTGGGCATCCGCATAACTCTTTCAGAACCATTCATGTGGCCGGCACCAACGGGAAAGGCTCTACCTCGCACTCTATAGCCGCAGTTTTACAAAGCGCGGGATACAAAACAGCTCTTTATACATCGCCTCATCTAAAGGATTTCAGGGAACGAATAAGAGTTGACGGCAACATGATACCGGAAGATGCAGTGGTTGAGTTTGTTGCAAAACACAGTCGGATACTCGAAGAGCTGAAACCATCGTTTTTTGAGATGACTGTGGCAATGGCATTCGACTATTTCAGATCTCAGAGAGTTGATGTGGCAGTGGTTGAAGTGGGCATGGGCGGACGGCTCGACAGCACCAATATCATCACTCCCGATCTGTCGGTAATCACCAATATAGGATTGGATCACACCACGTTTTTGGGAAGCACACTGGCTGAAATAGCCGGCGAGAAGGCTGGAATAATAAAGAGTGGTGTACCCGTGGTTGTGGGCCAAAGAAACCCTGAAACCGATGGTGTATTCATGAAACATGCCCAAGCGGCAGAGACGACACTATTTTTTGCTGAGGATATTTATAATGTCTCCTGGGCTGCCTACAATATCGATAGAAACCAGGTCTTTAATATTAACCGGGACGGCGAATCTGTTCTCCCAAATCTTGAGTTCGACCTGAAAGGTTACTATCAGCGCAAGAATATCCTAACCATACTCACAGCCATCGATCTGTTAAAACTCAAAGGTTACACCATCAGTCAGGAGGCTGTAAGAAAAGGACTTGCATCGGTTACAAAACTTACCGACCTGATGGGCCGCTGGCAGGAGGTGGGCTATAATCCACTTATGATTGCCGACACCGGGCATAATGAACATGGTGTGCGTGAGGTGGTTGCGCAATTAGCCAACACTCCGTATAAAAAACTTCATATAGTATGGGGAATGGTTAACGACAAGGATCCGGTTGCCGTGCTTGGTCTTTTGCCTAAGGATGCAGTTTATTATTTCACCCGAGCATCAATTCCCCGCAGTCTCGATTCCGAAATATTAAAACAGCATGGTGAAAATGCAGGATTGAACGGTAAAAACTACCCCGATGTAGCAACTGCAATAGCCGACGCAAAAAAAAATTCGGATGTTAACGATTTGATATTCATTGGAGGAAGTACTTTTGTGGTTGCTGATGCATTAAATATTTTATAAAAACATTTGGAGGTAATAATTCCAAATTATATCTTTGCATCGCTTTTGAAAGGAAAACACGGGCGTTTAGCTCAGCTGGTTCAGAGCATCTGCCTTACAAGCAGAGGGTCGGCGGTTCGAATCCGTCAACGCCCAC
>JBDHYT010000255.1:0-4862 GCA_039811485.1 Marinilabiliaceae bacterium
TCATCTTTATGTGACTGCCACAAGCGGTACCGATATAGAGGCTTCACGGCCAATTGCTTACGGCACTGCTCTTGTGCTGATTGTTATTGTGTTGATAATGAATTTATTTGCCGGTGTTGTGAGACGCTATTTCGGCAACAAGGTAAAAACTAACTGATTATGATAAAAGCTGAAGGTGTTAACTTCTACTATGGTGATTTTCATGCGTTGAAATCCATCGATATGCAGATGGAAAAGAATAGTGTTACTGCACTTATAGGGCCCTCGGGATGTGGGAAATCTACTTTCCTGAGGCTTTTTAACCGGATGAACGATTTGATTCCATCTGCCCGACTTACAGGGCGATGCCTTGTTGAGGATAAGGATATCTACGGTAAAACCGTTGATGTGGACGATTTGCGCAAGCGTGTTGGCATGGTGTTCCAAAAACCTAACCCTTTTCCTAAATCAATATTCGAAAATGTGGCTTATGGGCTTAGAGTCAATGGCGTAAACGATAAAAATATTGTAGTACAGCGGGTTGAAGAGTCGCTAAAAGATGCTGCCTTATGGGATGAGGTTAAGGACAAACTTAAAAAATCGGCGTTTCAACTATCGGGTGGGCAGCAGCAGCGTCTTTGCATTGCCCGTGCCTTGGCTGTTCGCCCCTCAGTTTTACTTATGGATGAGCCCGCTTCGGCTCTCGACCCTATTTCTACTTCCAAAATTGAAGAGTTAATCTATTCGCTCAAAAACAGTTATACAATTATGATTGTTACACACAATATGCAGCAGGCTGCAAGGGTAAGCGATAAGACCGGGTTTTTTATGATGGGAAGGCTTGTGGAATTCAACGATACTAAAAAGATATTCACAAATCCGGAGGTTGTTGAAACTCAGAATTATATAACCGGACGTTTTGGGTGAAGCGGTTTGCGGTTAATTATATGTGATTTTTCAAATTGATTATTCTGTGTATATTGTTTAATAATATGAAACATACCGAAAAAGAGCTTGTTGTACTCAAGGAAGAGGTTAGCCAGATGTGGTATCTTGTTTTATCCCAGCTTACTAAGGCTAAGGATGCTTTGCTTACCGGCGACAGGGAGCTGGCTCTCGAGGTGTTGAGCCGCGAGAAGAGGGTTGATACTTTTGAACTTAAAATCGAGAGTGACTGCGAAAACTATATTGCTCTCTATGCTCCGGTTGCGGTCGATCTGCGCCTGGTGCTTTCGCTGATAAAGATAAGTGCCACCCTTGAGCGGATTGGCGATTTTGCCGAGGGCATTGCCCGTTTTGTGGTGTCGGAAAAAGGAGGCGGATTACCCGTTGACCTTGCCGAAAATCTGAAAATTGAGGTGATGCTCTCCACCGTCATATCGATGCTGTCTGACAGCCTTGCTGCTTTGGAGAGCGAAAACACCCGACTGGCAGGCCGGATAATGCAGAAGGATGATGTGGTGGATGAGCTGTATCACAGTGCTTTGGATGTCCTGGAAGAGTATATCAAATCTGATGGCGGGCTTATAAAACCAGCCTTAAAACTATTGTTGATTATCAGAAAAATAGAGCGTATTGGCGACCATTGTAACAATATTGTTGAAGAAATAGTGTTCTATGTGGATGCTAAGGTTCTCAAACACAGCAATAATGCCGACGATTCTATTAACTGATGCAATGTGATAAAACAGGATGATATGGCATTGAAAATTCTTATTGTTGACGACGAACCAGATATATGCGAAATTCTTTCGTTTAAACTTGGCAACGAAGGGTTTGGCATCGTTACTGCTAATTCGGCCGAAGAGGCTCTGACACTTATCGATAACTCATTTGCCCTTATCATTCTCGATGTTATGATGGGTGGGATTTCGGGTTATAAAATGGCCGAGAAGATCCGTAAAGAGGGAAGTAAAATTCCTATAATCTTTCTTACTGCCAAAGATACCGAAAATGATATGTTAACAGGTTTTGCTGTGGGAGGTGATGATTATATCTCCAAACCATTCTCGCTCAACGAGGTTGTGGCACGTGTAAAGGCTGTGCTAAAACGCAGTGCCGGTGTCGGCAGCAACACGATAGATATTATTGAATCGGAAGGCGTAAGGATAGACATGGTGCAGAAGGAGGCCACCATCGACGGGGTGATAATGCAGCTTACAAAAACCGAATTTGGTATCCTGTCGTTACTCCTTGAAAATCAGAATAAAATATTTTCGCGCAGCCAAATGATTGATATTGTGTGGAGTGACAACACCTTTATTACTGAGCGTACCGTTGATGTACATATCAACAGGCTTCGGAAGAAGATGGGGGAGAAGGGACGTTTTATCTCAAGCAAAACAGGCTATGGCTACCGTTTTTGTGCCGATGCCTGATTCTTGTTTCTAAAAAGCTGTTATTCATGAAGTTTCGCAATAAGCTCATAGTCAGTTTCCTGGTTATATTCACTCTTTTTTCGGGTGGTATTGCTGTTTACGAAAAGATTGATGCTAACCGGCGTAGAGCCGATTTGCTCAACGAGAGGTTGGATGTGTATGCCACAATGCTTTCACAACAGGTTGAATATCAGAGCTGGAAGGAGGCAGCCGAAAAACTGATGTCGCTCTTCCCCGAAAATTTACGCATTACCATTGTAGCCCACAATGGCGAATTGCTGTTCGATAACCGGATTTCGACTATTGCAGACAATCATTTTAACCGACCCGAAATTATTGATGCTGTTCGCAATGGAAGTGGTTGGGACATAAGGAAATCGAACTCCAATAATGTTTCGTATATCTATTATGCCAAAAACAACGGCCAAGGAATTGTTGTAAGGGTTGCTTTACCCTACGATAGTGCTGTGCGGGCCTCATTGGAAACCGACAATGCATTCTTCTATTTCCTCATTGCCCTGCTTGTGGTTGGTGGTGCACTTATCTATTATGTGGCCAACCATTTTGGGCGGTCGGTGCGGAAACTGCGCGATTTCTCGATGATGATTAAGGATGACATTGAGGGGAATTTGAAAGGTGATTTTCCTGATGATGAGCTTGGAGAGATTGAACAACAGTTGGTTGGCAATATCCGGAGCATCAGAAAAAACGAACTGAAGATTAACCGTGAACGCGAAAAACTGTTGCTCCACATTCAATCGTCGGCCGAGGGGGTTTGCTTTTTTAATGCCGACAAGCGGGTTGCATTCTATAACGGACTCTTTATTCAGTATTACAATGTATTGTCGGATAGGCTGTTGAGTGTTGGTGATGTTCTGGAAGAGCGCGAGCCCTTTGTTGAGGCTTTCAGGACTGTGGAGCAATCAGCAGGCGCAGGCTTTTATGAGTATGAGATTCAGAGGCAGGGACGGCAGTTTTTGCTCCGAATCAATGTGTTTGTTGATAATAGTTTTGAGTTTATACTCTCCGATACTACCGCAAAAGAGTCAACCATGCGGCTGAAAAATGAGATGACAGGCAATATAGCACATGAATTGCGAACCCCTGTTACCAGTATTAAAGGTTTTCTTGAAATATTGAAAGAGAAGGGTTTGAGCGACGAAAGAGCCGCCGGTTACTTGCAGCGTGCTTATCTTCAGTCGGAAAGATTGTCGGAACTTATCTCCGATATGGGAATTTTGACTAAGATGGTCGAGAGCCGCGACTCAATAGCGATGGAGGCCATAATTCTAAGTGGGGTGGCTGCTAAGGTTAAGGCTGATTTAGCCGGTGAATTGATTGAAAACGGTGTGCTGTTTGATGTGGATATACCTCAGTCTCTTGTTGTTAAAGGTAACGAGAGCCTGTTGTACTCCGTGTTGCGCAATCTTACTTGCAATGTGGTTTCGCACGCAGGCCGCGATGTGAAGATAGACCTACGGCTTATTGATGTGAAAAACGGATTTGCCTTTCTGTCGTTTGCCGATAGTGGATGCGGTATATTTCCCGAACATCATCTAAACAGGATTTTCGACAGGTTTTACCGCGTTGGCGAAGGTCGTACACGCACTACAGGCGGCTCGGGATTAGGCCTCTCGATAGTTAAAAATGCTGTGTTAATACACGGTGGCGATATTGTGGTGAAAAACAGAAAGGAGGGCGGATTGGAATTTATTTTCAGTTTATCCATTTGGGAACGATAATTGTTAAAGGTTTACATTAGATTTGTAGATTAATTTTTTTAATTCGTGATAAATGGAATTTGTTAATTATTTGATTGATGTTTTTCTGCATCTCGATGTTCACTTGCATAATATCGTAACTGAATATCAGTCATGGACTTATCTTATCCTTTTTGTTATTATTTTTTGCGAAACGGGGCTTGTGGTAACACCATTTTTACCCGGCGATTCGCTGCTGTTTGCCGCTGGTGCAATTGCCGCTTTGGGAGCATTAAATATCTGGCTGCTACTTCTGTTGCTTATATTTTCGGCCTTCCTGGGCGATACGGTTAATTACGGTTTTGGCAACTATTTGGGAGCCAAAGTGTTTGAAAAGAATTACCGTTTTCTTAAAAGAGAACATCTCGATAAAACACATCAGTTTTTCGAAAAACATGGCGGTAAAGCCATCATCATTGCCCGTTTTGTGCCTATTGTCCGCACCTTTGCCCCTTTTGTGGCCGGCGTCGGGTCAATGACCTATCCGCGGTTTTTACTCTATAATCTCACCGGTGGTATCATCTGGGTTTTGCTGTGTACCGTCGGTGGTTATCTGTTTGGCAATATCGAGGTGGTGAAGAACAATTTCTCAGTTGTGGTGCTTCTTATCATCCTTATTTCGTTGCTTCCTATGGTGGTCGAATATATCCGACATAAATATCAAAAACCATAAAATTTGTCATGGTATGGTTTTAATTTAGTATGTAAATTTGTTTCTGGTAATACAAACTGTTTTAAAACCTAT
>JBDHYT010000256.1:0-4859 GCA_039811485.1 Marinilabiliaceae bacterium
CGACAAGATGGTGTATGTGGTTGGAAATGAGCAAAATTATCACTTTCAGGTGCTTTCGTTGGTGCTCGATAAGTTGGGATTTGAATGGGGTAAAGAGCTTGTCCATTTCTCCTACGGAATGGTTGAACTCCCCGAAGGAAAAATGAAGAGTCGCGAAGGTACTGTTGTTGATGCCGACGACCTTGTGGCCGAGATGATTAATACTGCCCGCGAGATGAGTCAGGAACTTGGCAAGCTGGAGGGATACTCTGCCGAAGAGGCAGAGCATGTGTACCGCACAATTGGTCTGGGTGCCCTTAAGTACTTCATCCTTAAGGTTGATCCGCGCAAAAACATGACCTTCAACCCAAAGGAATCCATAGATTTTAACGGCAATACCGGTCCGTTTATCCAATATACCTATGCACGGATAAATTCGGTGCTACGGAAAGCGCAGGCGGCAAATGTTGCAGTGCCTGTTGTGGTTGGAAGTGACAGTGTGTTGACACATAAAGAGATACAGCTTCTGCGTATGGTAGCCCAATTCCCGTTGGTAGTAAAAGAGGCCGGCGATAGTTACAGTCCTGCAGTGGTTGCCAACTTTGTTTACGACCTTGCAAAAGAGTATAACCAGTTCTACCACGAACTGCCCATAATGTTTGAGGAGGACTCCTCGAAACGTGCAGTACGTCTTTTGATAAGCAAAGTGGTTGCCGATATCATCAAAAACGGTATGTGGATATTGGGAATTGATGTTCCCGACAGAATGTAATTGTCTGTGTTATATTTCAAATTATCATTATAAAAGGCTGCACGCTTATACTGCGACAGCCTTTTATTTTTTTATCTTTTGGTCAATTAAACTCCAAAAGTGTCTTTTTAATTATCTCTATTCCTTCGCGTAACTGCTCTTCGGTAATTACAAGTGGCGGTGCAAATCTTATTATATGTCCGTGGGTAGGCTTGGCAATCAATCCGTTTTCCTTCATTTTCAGACAAACATCCCAGGCTGTTTTGCCTCCTTTGGGTTTGATAACCACTGCATTGAGTAATCCCTTTCCACGTACGAGCTCTATCATGTCCGATTTTATTTTGGTCATCTCATCGCGGAATATTTTGCCCAGGCGTTCGGCATTTTCAGCCAGCCTCTCATCCTTAATAACATCGAGTGCAGCCATAGCCACCTTGCATGCCAGAGGGTTTCCGCCAAAAGTAGAGCCATGCTCTCCCGGTTTGATAACCAGCATTATATGGTCGTCGGTAAGGACTGCCGAAACGGGGAATACGCCTCCCGAAATGGCTTTACCAAGAATAAGAATATCGGGGCGTACACCTTCGTGGTCACATGCCAACAGTTTGCCCGTGCGTGCAATGCCTGTCTGCACCTCGTCGGCCATAAACAGTACGTTTTTGGCTTTGCAGAGGTCGTATGCCTTTTTCAGATATCCCTCGTCGGGTACGAATACGCCTGCTTCGCCCTGTATTGGCTCAAGGAGGAATCCGGCCACGTTACTGTCCTCCAATGCTTTTTCCAACGCAGGAATGTCGTTGTAAGGTATTGTTACAAAGCCTGGTGTGTATGGTCCGAAGCCCTTGTATGAGTCGGGGTCGGTGCTCATCGAAACTATTGTTATGGTTCGGCCGTGGAAGTTACCTTCGCACACTATTATTTTTGCCTGATTCTCGGGAATACCTTTCTTCTCGTAGGCCCATTTACGGCACAGCTTTAGGGCAGTCTCATCGGCCTCGGCACCGGTATTCATCGGAAGAACTTTGTCGTAGCCAAAATATTTTGTTACATACTCTTCGTACTCGCCCAGCACGCTGTTGTAGAATGCCCGTGATGTAAGAGTAATCTTTTGGGCCTGGTCGGTTAGTGCCTTGATGATTCGTGGATGACAATGTCCCTGATTTACTGCCGAATAGGCTGATAGAAAATCGAAATAGCGTTTGCCTTCCACATCCCATACAAACACTCCTTCGCCTCTCTCCAACACCACAGGTAGCGGATGGTAATTGTGTGCTCCGTAGCGGGCCTCCCTGTCGATATACTTCTGAGTCGATTGATTAACTGTTTCCATGTTTTTCTTGTTAAAATAGTTAGCTATTATCAAAATTAATTAAAATATGTTGATTTGTTATTTGGTTGTGCTATGATTAATATCATGAATTGTTGTGTTTTATCTTTTTTTGCCCATTTGTTCTTTTCGGTAATTGTAATTTTTTGTATATTTATTGTACCTAACTGCTGCTTCGAAAACCAAATTGTAACACTATGAAATATATAGAATCAAAAAATGAGCTGGCCATCAAAAAGGTGTTTGGTCAGAATCCGGAGTTATGTAAGAGTTTGATTAATGCTTTTTTGCCCGGGAAAGAGGGGTGGAGAGCCGAAAGTGTGCGAATCATAGATGGAAAGGAACTCGATGTTTTTCCGGTTTTCCGCAATCCGTCGATAGTGGCAGAGTGTACCGATGCTGCCGGAAAGCTCTTCAGAGTGCTTTTTCAGGTGATGTGGACCGACGGTTTTTTGCAGAGTGTATTGCTTGATGGTACAAAAGCATATATCCGATACGAAAAAACAGGTGCTGTGCCCGAACTGAATATTCCGGTGATAGGTATTGCGCTTGTCAACTATATTTTCAACTACGAAAAGGAGAGTTATTATCACTATTTCCCCGAAGTGGAAGAGGCTCAGACCAATAATCTTCTGCAAGGGCTGCACTACGTGTTTATTGAGTTGCCTAAACTCGAAACCCGTAAAAATGAGCCGGATGACAAACAAAACAGGTGGCTAGATTACTTTAGGTTTGTAAATGAGCAGACCGACAGTTTGCCCGAGACCCTGGCAAACGACAGTGAAATAGTAGGTGCTGCTAATCTTTGCCGATTCAATGCTTATTCCGATACCGATATAATAGCTTATAACCGGTACAAATCGGATGTGGAAGTTAAACTTGGCATCAGTAATAAAGCCGAGGAGCGCGGTTTCCGTCATGGCGTTGAGAAGGGGATGGAGTTAGGTATCGAAAAAGGTTTTGAGCGCGGATATCAAAAGGGTAGTGTGGCAGGAGTGCGACGTACCGCCCTTAAAGCACTTCAGGCCGGTATTTCGCCCGAGCAGGTAATGGTGTTTACCGAACTTAACCAGGTTACAGTCGATACATTGGTAAACCTTATTGGCGAATATGGTGCCGGTGCCGAAAAGCACATGGGAGATTGATTCTGCCTTTTTTTCATATATAGTTGTCATTGTGGCATTAGCTGTTGTGAATTTGTCGTATTCATTCATTAGCAATGCTTTAACAATTAGTGACGTTTTCGCCATGTTATCGTTAACGGAAGGTTAAAAGATGGCATATTGCCATTTTATTTTCTTTTTGCTATACTTATTTGTTTGGTTTTTGACCAATTTTGTTGTGAGGGCAGTGCGTTGGCTGCTTCGATATTCTCCTATTGTTAATGTAATGGGTTATCAACAGGTGCTGCTCCCAACAACAAAATGGTAATGATTAAAACTTTATGTTATGAGTGCAAAAAGAATAATTTCTACTGTTGTCATTGCCCTGATAGGGGCAGTGGCTGGTGCGTTTATATTTTCTAAACTGCACACCCGTGATGTAGTAGTCGATGCCGGCAATTCAAAGAGTGAGCTGCATGGTGTTTTTACATCGTCTCAAAGCCGGCCTGTTGCAGGTAGTATTGATTTTACAGGTGCTGCCGAGATGAGCGTAAATGCGGTGGTGCATGTCAAAACCGTCAGCAAGGCGCAATCGCAATATCAGGATAATCCGCTTTACGAATTCTTCTTCGGCCCGCGCGGTATGCAGCAGCAACCGGTTCTGGGCTCCGGCTCCGGCGTTATCATAAGCAGCGATGGTTATATTGTTACCAACAACCACGTTATTGATGGAGCAGATAATATTGAGGTTCTGCTTAACGACCGTCGCAGTTTTAAGGCAACACTCATTGGAACCGACCCTACAACCGATATCGCACTGTTGAAAATAGATGCCTCGGGGTTGATGTATCTTGTCTTTGGCGATTCCGACCAGATTAAGGTGGGCGAATGGGTGCTTGCAGTAGGAAATCCGTTTAACCTCACCAGTACTGTTACTGCCGGCATTGTTAGTGCCAAGTCGCGCAATATCGGTATCATTGCCAATTCGGGTTCCAATATGGGTATCGAATCGTTTATCCAGACCGATGCAGCCGTAAATCCGGGCAATAGTGGTGGAGCTTTGGTCAATACTGCCGGGCAGCTTATAGGAATCAATACTGCAATAGCCTCCCGGACAGGCTCATACACAGGTTATTCGTTTGCTGTGCCTGCCAATATTGTTCGTAAGATTGCCGAAGACCTTAAGCAGTATGGCGAAGTGCAGCGAGGTTTGCTGGGTGTAAGCATAGGCGAGGTAAACAAGGAGATTCAGGAGAGGCTTAAACTCGACCGTGCCGATGGTGTGTATGTTGCCTCGGTGGCCGATGGTGGTGGAGCTAAGGAGGCCGGGATACAGGAAAACGATGTCATAATTGCCGTTGACAACGAGCCGGTATCAACAGTTCCGCAGCTTCAGGAGAGGATCGGACGTATGCGCCCGGGCGATAAAGTAAAAATAGATGCAATTAGATCGGGAAAAGTGAAACATTTTGTGGTCACTCTACGTAGTATACGCGGAACAACCGATATTGTAAAAGTTTCTGACAAGAACAAAGTCCTTGGTGGAGTTTTTGAGCCGATAAATGAGAATGATAAAAAATCTTTAAGGATCAATTATGGCTTGAAAATTGTAAAACTTAATGATGGAAAGCTTAAAGAAAGCGGAATACAAAGCGGTTCTATCATCACTAAAGCAAACCGTATGCCGGTGAGCAGTGTA
>JBDHYT010000257.1:0-4830 GCA_039811485.1 Marinilabiliaceae bacterium
TACTAACCGATGTGGAGGCATTACCACACGGAATATTGCTTTGGCGCTCCACCACCCACTTCCTTGGCGGAATGGGAGTTGTGGTTCTGGCTGTGGCAATATTGCCCTACTTTGGTTTTGGTGGAATGCAGCTCTACAGTGCCGAAGCAGCAGGCGTTACACACGACAAGCTGCACCCACGGATAGCACAAACAGCCAAAAGTTTGTGGGGAATTTATATAGCATTGATTTTGATAGAGATAGTATTCCTGCTGTTTGGAGGAATGAACTTGTTCGATGCAGTATGCCACAGTTTTGGCTCAATGTCATCGGGTGGATTTTCGACCAAAAACGCAAGCGTAGGAGCCTTTTCGCCATATATACAATATGTTATCATTGTGTTTATGTTTCTGGCAGGGGTCAATTTTACCCTGTTCTTCTTCATTGCCAAAGGACAGTTTAGCAAACTGAAGGGCAACAGCGAATTTGGCCTGTACCTCAAGGTGATTGGAATTGCCACACTGATAATAGCTGTATCACTGCATTTTATGCACAATTATGATATGGAATGGGCATTTAGGTCGGCCCTCTTTCAGGTAACTACCATAGTAACCAGTACCGGTTTTGCCACCGATGACTACACACTTTGGCATCCGGCACTAACCTTTATCATATTCTTGCTTCTATTCAGCGGTGCCTGCGCCGGTTCCACTTCGGGAGGCATAAAGATTATGCGGCATCTTATAATGTTTAAAAACAGCCGGCTGGAGTTTCGCAGAATGATCCACCCTATGGCAGTAGTACCGCTCAAGCTCGACGGCAAGCCGGTATCGAAAGAGATTGTGTACAAAGTGCTTGCCTTTATTGTGGTTTATATGATAATCTTTGCCATCGGCTCACTTTTACTCACATTTTTAGGTATGGATATAGACTCAGCCATGGGCGGTGCTGCAACCTGTATGACAGGAGCCGGTCCGGGACTGGGCACTGTGGGGCCGGCAAGCAATTTCGCAGCCGTTCCAGGTCTTGGCAAAATCATCCTATCGCTACTGATGCTCCTCGGGCGCCTTGAATTATTCTCTATTTTGATACTTTTTTCAACCGATTTTTGGAGAAATAAGTAAAAATCATTTTTTTATGATTACTTTTTTCAGAAATTGGTATGATTAAGATATTGATATGCAGTTTAACCGTTCGTTTGTTCTTTATGTCTTAGGATTGATGTTGCTGATGGAAGGGCTCTTCATGTTCATAGCGGGCATGGTGGCACTCTATTATGGCGAATACGATTTTCAGTTCCATCTGATATCTACATTAATTTCGGCAATTGCTGGCGGTTTACTGGCCTGGTTCAACCGGAGTGTGCCCAACAATGTGGGGAAGCGCGAAGGTTATGTGGTGGTTGCATCGGTATGGGTAGTATTCTCACTTTTCGGGTCTCTGCCATTCTATCTGAGTGGTGCCATACCGTCGTTTACCGACTCTTTTTTCGAAACCATGTCGGGCTTTTCAACCACCGGTGCCACCATCCTCGACGACATTGAGGCTCTACCTCACGGCTTGCTCTTCTGGCGTTCGCTTACCCAATGGCTGGGTGGAATGGGTATAATAGTGTTTTCGATGACCGTACTTCCCATCCTGGGGCTGGGAGCAACACAGCTTTACGTTGCCGAAATGCCCGGACCGATGCCCGACAAGCTCCATCCTCGCATTCATGAAACGGCTAAAAGGCTGTGGGCAATATATGTTGCATTTACCGTCATTCAGGTAGCACTACTTGTAGCAGGAGGAATGCCAGCTTTCGATGCAGTATGCCACGCACTTACCACCATGGCTACAGGCGGATACTCGACAAAGCAAAATAGTATGGCTCATTTCGACTCGCCTTATCTGCAATATATAATGATAATATTCATGTTTATTGGAGGTATGAATTTCGCCCTCTCCTACCAGTTACTACGTGGCAGGTTTAGCAAAGTATTTAAGAACGAGGAACTTAAGTCATATTTTTTTGCAGCCATAGGAATAGGCGTTACCATTGGCCTCATACTCTTTTTTACAAGTCACACACCTGCATTTGAACAAGCAATGCGCCACGGGTTATTCCAAACAGTCTCCATAATGACCACAACGGGCTATTACACTGATGATTATCAGCAGTGGTTTCCTTTTTTGGGTGTAATGCTTTTTATGCTGATGTTTATGGGAGCAAGTGCCGGCTCCACCAGTGGAGGAATAACCATTGCACGGGTAGTGCTGCTTGTGAAGAACAGCATCAATGAGTTGAAACGATTAAGTCACCCCAATGCAATAATCCCGGTACGTTTCAACGGTAAATCTGTATCTCAGTCTATTATCACCAACGTTCTGGCCTTCATTGTCATATATATGCTTATAGTAGGTTTGTGTACCATCATAATGTCGGCTATGGGCTACGACCTTGAGACCTCACTTGGTGCAGTAGTTGCCAGCATAGGCAATGTAGGCCCCGGCACAGGCATATTTGGACCAACAGCGTCATTCTCGGCACTTTCCGATATTGGCAAATGGTTTCTGTCGTTGCTGATGCTGATGGGACGCCTCGAGCTGTTTACTGTCATACTTATTTTTACGCCATCATTTTGGCGTCAGTGAATCAATATTCCAGCACACCTTTTCCCTGACGTAATATTTCGGCAGTTTCGCCGGTACAATCGACTATGGTAGATGGTTCATTATCGCCATAACCGCCATCGATAACTATATCGGCTATATAGCTGAATTTTTCGTGTATAAGCTCGGGGTCGGTGGAGTATTCCAGAATTTCGTCATCATCGCGCACCGAGGCCGACAGCACCGGACTCCCAAGTTCGCGCACAATTTCGCGGATTATACTATTGTCTGGAATCCTTATCCCTACTGTTTTTTTATTGTTTTTGAATAGTTTCGGGACGTTGTTGTTAGCCTCAAGGATAAAGGTAAATGCACCCGGCAGGTTTTTCTTCATCAACTTAAAGATGGAGTTGCTGATGGGGCGGCAATAGTCGGACAGATGGCTCATATCGTGGCAGATAAACGACAGATGGGCTTTTTTTGTATTGATACCTTTGAGCCGGATTATCTTTTCCACTGCCGAATGGCTCTCTATGGAGCAACCAATACCGTAGATAGTGTCGGTGGGATAGATTACTATACCTCCGGCACGCAGGCAATCCACCACCTGGCTGATGGCCTTGGGATTGGGGTTTTCGGGATATATTCGTATTAACATAGCATTCATTTTTATTAAAGATACAAAAAAACTGCCTTATCATTGCAAATAAGGCAGTTAAATATTTCAACCATCTAATTATTTTGCTGCACCAAACACACGCTTAAGTATGGCTGTAACCCTGGCCTGAGGGTCGGTGCGAATCTGCTCCTCCTCATGGGCAAGTTTCAGGAACAGGCCATCTAAGGCTTTCTGGGTAAGATACTCCGACAGGTTTACATTTACCACATTGAAGCCGGCAATCTGCCCTACGGTAGTCTTTGCTATCGAATTCCATTTACTGGTGAGCAAGTTCCATGAATATTGAGCCGAATAGTCGCCAACGATCTTCTTCTCTATACTTGCCGAAATCTTTTGCGAATAGAGCGTTGTAAGCTCATTTCTGGTCTTTGCCTTAAAATAATCGGTTGCTGCATGGTTACCGCCCTTAAGTATCCCCATAGCATCGGCAATTGTCATCGACCGCACGGCATTAATAAATATAGGAGCGGCCTCTTTGGCTGCATCCTCGGCTGCCCGGTTGATACCGAGAATTACAGTCTCGAGAAGTGCTTCGCCACCAGGCACCTGCCCTATATTATTAACAACTACCGCAGCCTGTTGCGGAAGCAGAATTTTTACGGCCGCATTGCCATAATAACCATCCTTGGCGGCCAACACAGCAGTAGCATTACGTGTACCCACCGACAGAGCCTCCTTAAGGCCCTGGTTTACTTCACCTTCGCTGAGAGGCATATTTAAGTCGAGTTGCTTGCTTAACTGTTGCATCTCGGCACAACCACTTAATACCGCTATAAGAAGAACCAGTAAATATCTTTTACGCATAAATCAATCAGTTTTTATTTATTTCACTGCAATATAAGCCAATATTATATTTTTCAGAAACCATCAGCAAAAAAACTATCATCAATGTATTTTTTTCTGAAAAACACTTCTTCATAATAAAACCAATAATCGAATTTTTAGAAACGGATATGGAACACAACAAAAACACCGCATCAAACAAATTAAAACATACATAATTACGTTTCGACCAACATTTAATTTTATTGGAACATAATAATAATGCAAATATATTTTTGTAAAAAAACATTAATTTATATCTTTGGTAACGTAAAAAACAAATAATTTTTTCTGCAAACATCTTAATTTGTATTAAAACCCTAAACCTCCAATCCGATTGAAAAGAAGACTAAGTCTAACAAAATAAAAATTTAACTATGAAAAGAAAAAATGCAAAACTCTCTCTGAGATGGAAGTTAATTTCATTTCTATGTGCTTTTTTCCTGCTGAATTCAACCGCCTTATTGGCACAAGTTCAGGTTCAGGGAAAAGTAACCGATCAAAAGGGAGAGGAACTGATTGGCGTTAACGTTACAGTGAAGGGTACAACCATAGGCACAGTAACCGACATCAGTGGAAAATTCTCATTAAGCGTGCCGACAACCGATGCTGAACTTAACTTCTCATACGTGGGATATGAGTCGGTACAGATTATGATGGCAGGAAAAACCCATTTCGACATCGTAATGAAAGAGGACACTAAAGCTTTGGGTGAAGTAGTGGTAACAGCCTTAGGCATCAAGAGAAGCGAAAAGAGT
>JBDHYT010000258.1:0-4826 GCA_039811485.1 Marinilabiliaceae bacterium
ATCACTGGGTGGATATGACCGAAATGGCTGGGTGGGTATCACCGAAATATGCAATGAAAATTAACAATGAACAATTTCAGTCCCTCATAAATATGCATAGAACTACGAACGAATAGCGCCATGGAAGCAAGTAGTGATCCAATTACTGCCAAAAAGGTGATAAATCTAAAACTAAACAACATAGTTTCAAACCCCTTTTGCGCCTTATTTTTGTAACTAAGAATTTCAGGAAAGTTTAATGATTTTTTTTGAAGATTCTTAAGGAGTTTCCTATCAAACTCATCAATCTTTCCATTTCGTTGCATTTTAGCCCGTAACCACTTGGCTTCGTACTCATCAATTTCACCAGGTGATTCATCATCTTCAAGCAAAAAACGAGTAATTGTATCTACAAAAAGATCTGCAAAACCAATTGCTTGCTTCCTTTTATTAATTTTATCTTTTATTTCAAAAAGAGTGTCTGCAATCTCTTTATTTATACTTTTATTCTCAATAAATATTCTACTGAGATTTTTAATATCATCTTCACTAATCTCCCCTTTAACAAAGATTTGTGAACTTATACTTTTAAATTCTTCCATTGCTTATTTTTTTATTCTATGCCAGATTTATAAATCTGACATAGAATAAAAATACTTATTATCGTTTTATCACTCTTAACAACTCCCCAATCCACAACACCAATGATGTAGAACCTATTATTACGAACCAATCTTTAATAGTTAAAGGTGCTGTTCTAAACACATCTCCACCCAGTTCTACTATAAGAATTTGGCCAACTAAAATAACTGTCGCAACAATTAGGAATCCAATACTCTTTGATAAGCCTGAGAATGCGGATTTTCCTGTAGCAAAAGCTTTTGCATTAAACATATTCCAGAATTGAAGCATTACAAAAATAGTGAAGAATCTTGATAGGTTATAACGACTTATTTCACCATTCTCTGTAAAAACAAACAATAATCCTAATAAAAGAACAACAAATGATAAACCTACAAACAGTATATTAAACCCCATCTTTGGAGTAATAATAAAATTCTCATTCTTACGTGGTTTATCGTTCATAACTCTATAGTTAGGAGGTAAAGAAGCTAAAGCTCCTGCTGCAAATGTGTCCATTATTAAATTAACCCACAGCATCTGCGTAACAGTTAATGGAAGTTCATGTCCGAATATAGAACCCAGAAAGACAATAATAAGGGCTGCAACATTTATTGTTAATTGAAACAGAATAAACCTTTGAATATTCTGATAAAGTGATCTACCCCACATAACCGCAGTAGTAATACTACTGAATGAATCATCCAACAGGGTAATATCACTTGCCTCTTTAGCAACCGAAGTACCAGATCCCATTGACAGTCCTACATGAGCATAGTTTAATGCAGGTGCATCGTTTGTTCCATCACCGGTAACAGCTACAACCTCTCCTGTCTTTTGCAGCAACTGAACGAATCTTTGCTTATGTGTAGGTTTTGCTCTGCATACAATCTTTATATCACTGACTCTGTTTAAGGCTTCTTCGTCAGACAAAGATTCAAATTCACTACCAGTAATTACATATTGAGATTTCTCATCACCATTTAATATACCTATTTGACGTCCTATTTCTTTTGCTGTACCAGGAGTATCACCAGTAACTATCTTAACATCAATTCCGGCATTTAAACAGGTTTTTACTGCTTGTGGTACATCTTCGCGCACAGGATCAGAAATAGCTGTAACTCCCAGGAAAATCAGATTAGCATCTTTTAACTGCCCTCTTGTAAAACAGCTTTCATTACCTTCAACCATAGAATAGGCAAAACCTAATGTTTTCATGGCCTGATTCTGATAGTTAAGTAAAGACTCATTGATTGATTCTTTATATGAATCAATTGTTTCAACACCTTTTTCGGTTAATATATGAGTACAATTAGCAAGTACAATTTCCGGAGCTCCCTTTACATAAAGTACTTTTTCTTTTATTGCCGGATTAGTTGCTACGGTTGCCATATACTTCCGCTCTGTAGAAAAGGTAAGTTGCTCTAATACATCGGCTTCTTCACGATAAGGTAAATAGTTGATATTCTTACCATGCAACCATAATAACAGTGCTGCTTCCGTTGGATTTCCCAGAGTTTTTATCTGTTTATCATCAGAATAATCAAGATAGGCTGTAGAGTTAATTGCAATACTATTGATTACTAAATTACTAACAAAATCCTCAGTAAACTTACTACCATTTAGTGCTTTGAAATCAGCTTCTGAAACCTGCATCTGATTTTGTGTAAGAGTACCCGTTTTATCAGTACATATCACAGTTGTTGCTCCCATAGTTTCGCAAGCATGCATTTTTCTGACAAGATTGTTATTCTGCAACATTCTTCTCATACTCAAAGCAAGGCTCAAAGTTACACTCATTGGCAATCCCTCGGGAACAGCAACTACAATTAACGTAACTGCTACCATGAAGTACTGCAGAATACGACCGGCAACATCAATACTAATCCAGGACTCGGCTGAAAGAGGGTTAATTCCGAAAACAGTTCCAACCCCCATAAAAACAGCAAATGTCAGGAATCCAAATAATATCCACTTCAGCCAGCTACCCTCCTCAATTGATGACGGCATTTCCTTCTCTTTCCCCAATAATTCAAAAGCATCATATATTATAGGAACCCATACTTTGGTTAATGCTACTGCACCAGATAAAATAACGATTCCAATTGCTCCTATTTGAACCAAAGAATAAGTTGCTTCTGATAAAAATATATCTTTAGTAAAAAGTGCTGCAAATGTTAAAAGAGCAAGAATAAAACCTACAACACCAATAAATTTGGCCAGTTTATCCAGTTGCTTATTAAGTGGTGTTTCCTCGCCACTCATCTCCGTTGCTTTTTCGGCAACTTTTCCAAACTCAGTTGCATCACCTACTTCAGTAATTTTGAGGATACAATGACCATCCATTATTTTAGTACCGCGAAGTGCTCTATTGGAAGGATATGTGGCATCGGCATCAAAGTTGGCCGGATTTGTTGTTTTATTAATAATAGGCTCACCTGTAAGGCATGATTCATCAATCTGCAGTGAAACTGCTTCAAGTAAATCTCCATCTGCAGGAACTTCTTCACCTGTACCAAGCACAATAATATCACCTACAACGATATCTTTTTTGGCAATCTCACATATATTTCCATTGCGAATGACCTTATACAGAGTGTCGTCATTCACTTTGTTTAAAAGGTCAAACTTTTTATTGGCATCCATTTCAAACCAAAAAGCAACCCCGGTTGCCAATAAGATTGCACAGAAAATTCCTATAGTTTCTGCAAACTCCAAGTGGACAAACGATATACCTAATGACAGAAATGCCGCTATCAGAAGAATTCTTATTATCGGATCCTCGAATTTTTCAATAAAAAGACTCCACAGGGACTCTTTCTCTGGTGGTGTTAAAATATTCTCACCATGTTTTTTACGACTTTCAATGACCTGATCATTGTTAAGTCCTGTGTAATGTTTTTTTTGTTCCATTTCACTTCATAATATTAATTAATGCTTGCGGAAATTCTGTTACTTTTGATTTAAGGTTCATTAGTAAAGAATATTCAATATTATCCAGTTTACCATCCCCCTGAACTTTCTCCAGTAACCAGTTTACTTCGTCATTATCAAGCTCTCCTGGAGAATTGGGATCATCAAGTAAAAAAGCAGATATTGCTTTAACAAAAAACAACTCCCAGCTCGAATGATTTTCCGCACCACTAACTGCATCATTTAATTCAAACAGAAAATCAGCTTCTTCCTTATCAACATTGCCATCGGCATATATAATTTCACGAAGCTGCTGAACTTCCTGTTCATCAATCACACCATCTGCAAGTATTGACTCTTTTAGTTCTTTAAATTTATTCATTATCATTTAATTATAGCATTAGTTTTATTTCGATAATTTAGATTGAAAGTTAACTCCCTGCTTCAAATACGACATCAACAAAATTACTGAAGTTAATGTAACTATCAAGCCATAAGTACTCCAGCCTAATACATCATAAACTCCATGGATTAAGGCCGGCAAGCCAATAGCCAGGAAATACAGGGATAAGCGATATTTAGGATACAAATTACCAAATGCAATATAATACCCGGCAATTCCTGTCCATACTGCATGGAGAAATGGCAAGCTGGTAAGTCGGGCGATATTCATAAAAAAAGCGTCAGAATAATTAAGTTTGCTATTAACCATCATCTGATACTCCACCCCCTCAAATACACCAAAAGAGATACCACTCATCAAACCATAAAAGACAAGTGTCTGAGGAATTACAGGTTGTTTTGAATATCTGATAATAAGCATAAGAGGAATGGCCTTTATAAGTTCTTCCAGAAAGCCAACACCTAAAACAAATCCCAGTAACCTTAAAATAAAGGAAGGACTATCAGTCCATTGATAGAATATCTTAAATATAGGCCAGCCAGGTACCATGAAAATACTCCATACCAGCAATACCAATATTTGAAGACCAAAAAATATTTTTAGTGTACTTTTAAAATTAACCTGATCGGTCTTAAATAAATAATAAAAGAACATTCCCCAGATAGCTGAAAAATACAATGCGATAGCATAAAATTTCAGATAGTTAAATGCAGCAAAAAAATCAACTATCCTAAATAAAAATACCGGACTTAGTCCTATCAGGGTAAGTATCAGTAATTTTGTATCATTCAATAAAGAAACCTTAGAAAACAAATCTTTAGGGAATATCAATTCTCCACCAATTTGTTTCAATTTCTCCAACTCCATCACGACAACTTGTTCTCCAAAACTATAGATCTCATAGAGG
>JBDHYT010000259.1:0-4825 GCA_039811485.1 Marinilabiliaceae bacterium
AACTTTGCGCGAATTTAGCAACAGATATGAGACAATTAAAGATAACCAAATCGATTACTAACCGCGAGAGCGCTTCTTTAGATAAATATCTGCAGGAGATTGGCCGGGAGGAGTTGATATCAGTTGAGGAAGAGGTTGAGCTGGCACAGCGAATCAAAAAGGGCGACCAATATGCGTTAGAAAAGCTTACAAGAGCTAACCTGCGTTTTGTTGTGTCGGTAGCCAAGCAGTATCAGAATCAAGGTCTTAGCCTCCCCGACCTTATTAACGAAGGCAATCTCGGTCTTATCAAAGCTGCCGAGAAGTTTGACGAAACACGTGGTTTCAAATTCATCTCCTATGCGGTATGGTGGATTCGTCAGTCAATACTTCAGGCATTGGCCGAGCAGTCGCGTATCGTTCGTCTGCCGCTAAATCAGGTGGGTTCGCTCAACAAAATCAATAAAGCCTACTCTAAATTTGAGCAGGAGAATGAGCGTAAACCATCGCCCGAAGAGCTTGCCGACCAGCTTGAATTGCCGGCCGACAAAGTGGCAGATACATTGCGTGTGTCGGGTCGTCATATCTCTGTGGATGCTCCGTTTGTTGAGGGCGAAGATAACAGCCTGCTCGACGTATTGGTGAACAGCGATTCGCCAAATGCCGACAGAGCACTTATCAACGAGTCGCTTTCGAGAGAAATAGAACGGTCGCTTGCCACCCTCACCGAGCGAGAGAGCGATATCATCAAACTATTTTTCGGTATAGGATGCCAGGAGATGACGCTTGAGGAGATTGGAGAACGTTTCGGGCTTACCCGCGAAAGGGTGCGTCAGATTAAAGAGAAGGCAATTCGCCGTTTGAGACATACTTCAAGAAGTAAACTTCTGAAGAGTTACTTAGGGTAATACCAGAATTGAAAAAGATAAAGAAACCCGGCCTTTTTGCGTCGGGTTTCTTGTTTTTTAACCCTTTTTTGCGAGTTCCATAACTATAAGTTTTCTAAAACCCGTAATATTTACTAATTTTCGACAAATTACAGTTTATGGCCATTTCGTCTCGTTTTAAAGCTAAACGCCCCGGAAAAATAAAGATGATTCTCTTTATTGTTATTGGTATTCTGATTGTTGCCGGTGGAGTGGTGACGGTGAAGGGCTATAGGTGGTTTTTTCAGGCCAATGTGATGCTCGATGATCAAGAGTTTGAATGTCTGTATGTTCCAACAGAAGCCGACTTCGACGATGTGGTGCAGTTGCTTACATTCAGGCACTGGCTTCAAAACAAAAGGGGCTTTGTGAGTGTGGCACAGCTGATGGGGTACGATAAACAGGTGAAGGCGGGGCGGTATCGTATCGAAAACGGAATGTCGAACTATAATCTTGTGGCTCTGTTACGAAGCGGAAGGCAGACTCCGGTTCAGTTTACCTTTAATAACCTGCGGACTGTCAATCAGTTGGCTGCAATAGTGGGCAACAGGTTGGAGGCCGATTCGGCCCAGGTAATGAAACTTCTTACCGATGATGCAGTACTCGAACTGAAAGGTTTTAATCAGGCCACTGTGATGGCAATGTTTATCCCCAACACATACCAGTTCTTTTGGAATACCGGTGCAGGAAAGTGGTTGGACAGAATGCACGGTGAGTATGAAAAGTTTTGGAACGAAAATCGTCGTCAGAAGGCCGATTCGCTCGGGTTGAGCATTATAGAGGTGGCTGTGCTTGCTTCGATTGTTGATGAGGAGACTGTTAAGAGTGATGAGAAACCGCTGGTTGCCGGTCTGTATCTCAATAGATTGAAAATAAAGATGGCACTTCAGGCCGACCCAACCATAAAATTTGCATTGGGCGACTTCACAATTCGTAGGATTCTTACAAAAGATCTTGACGTAGATTCGCCCTATAACACATACCGCAACACAGGACTTCCTCCGGGGCCTATCCGTATAGCTTCGGTTTCCGGTATTGATGCGGTACTCAATGCGGTGGATCACGATTATATTTATATGTGTGCCAAGGATGATTTTTCGGGCTACCATAATTTTGCCACAACTTTTAAGCAGCATCAGCAGAATGCTGCCAAATATCAGAAAGCACTCAGGCGTGCAGGTATTTTCAGATAAAGTTTATAAGTTGTTAGTTTTTTTGTTTAATAAATTGATAATTTGCTGTTTCAGATGGATAAAAATATATTGAACCCCAATGGTAATATCATCGAACTCCGTGGGTTGCTGATTCGTCAGAGTGAAAACATAATCCTTAGGGATGTCGATTTATCAGTCCGACCCGGTGAGTTTGTCTATCTCATAGGCAAGGTTGGAAGCGGCAAGTCGAGCCTGATGAAGACCATGTATTGCGAGTTGCCTTTGGTTGATGGCGAAGCCTTTGTGACGGGGTATGACATTAAGACTATCAAAAAGAAGCAAATACCGTTTCTGCGGCGTAATATGGGTATTGTGTTTCAGGACTTTCAGCTGCTCCAGGACCGCTCTGTTTACGACAATCTATATTTTGTGCTCAAAGCCACCGACTGGAAGGTGCGTAAAGATATGGACAGGCGTATTCGTGAGGTTCTCGACCTTGTGGATATGGAACGGAAAGGCTACAAACTGCCCCATCAGCTTTCGGGCGGTGAGCAGCAGCGCATTGCAATTGCCAGGGCACTGCTAAACTCGCCCGAGTTGATTCTGGCCGATGAGCCTACCGGAAATCTCGACCCTGAGACATCTGACGAATTGCTGCAACTGCTCCAGCGTGTTTCAAAAGATGGTAAAACAGTAATCATGGCCACTCACAACTACAATCTGATTAAGAAATTTCCGGGGCGTACAATTAAGTGTGAGGCAAACAAGGTGATTGAAGCGCAGCAGGAAGTTATTGATTTTGATGCGCTTGGCTGATTTTTTTGTATTTTGTTCCTGTATTCTAACCTACTAATTGCATGGATTTTAAATGGTATGCACTATATACCCGTTCGCGGGCAGAGAAAAAGGTGAAAGACGAACTTGTTTCAAGAGGCGTTGAGGTCTATCTGCCGTTGAAGCGGGAGATGCGCCAGTGGAGCGACCGGAAAAAGATGGTTGAGGTGCCTGTTATTAACTCCTATATCTTTGTTTTTCTCGATCCTGCCAAACGAAAAGATGTGTTTGGAGTGACCGGTATTGTTGGTTTTGTTGGTGACTTGGGCCGGCCTGCCATTATTTCGGAGCGCGAGATGGAGAATATGCGTCGTGCTGTGGATAGCAAGGCTGAGTTTGAAATTAAACAAGGGATATTTAGTGTGGGCGAATTGGTGCGTATCACTTCGGGTGCCATGGCCGGAGTAGAGGGACGGATAACCTACATCAAAGGAAACAAAAAACTATATGTTGCCGTGGCACCCATAGGTTTTACTCTGGTGCTTAATATGAAAGACGAATCGTTTGAGAAGATTTGTGAAGAAAAATAGTAAGTTTCTTTGATGCTCATCTTTAATGAATTTCATTAATTCAAGTTCCAACCGTCGTACCATCTGATTGTGGGGCGTCCGTTTTCGATGGTCAAAGGAAGCCACACATACCGTCCGTCGATGGCATTTTCGGGATTCCATCTGTCGGCCATAAATATCAGCTTTCCTGTTTTTATATCTTTCAGAATAAATGTGCCTTGCGAGTTGAAAGTTTTTTCTGCATCTTTTCCAATACACGGGTTTCCTAACTCTGTCCAGTTGCCCAACATGCTGTCGGCCACTGCCGAACGGGCTGCATTAGGAGCCCAGCCTGTGCATCCCGACATAATCAGGTAGTAACGGTTTTCGTGCTTTATTATGGCAGGAGCGTCCATAAAACGAGCTGCAAAGTTACGTGTATATATGCCTGTATGAGCAGTATAGTCGTCGTTGAGTAGTGCAATATGCAGGGTGCTGTTCTCTTCCGAAGCGTAGATGTGATAGGCTTTACCATCGTCGTCAACAAATATTGTCATATCGCGTGCCATCTGGCCTCTGTTAAAGTCGCGGCTTACAATTGCTGTTTCAGCCATTCCTGCAGGCAAGTCGCCACCACTGTATTGTGTTGAGTCATTGTCTTGATTTTCAATCTTCAACGATATTGGCGTGTTGATTGGCCAGTAACCTTCATTGGGTCGCACCGAACCAGTATATTGAAACGGTCCGGTTGGCGAGTCGGCTATTGCAACCCCGCTTCGGGCCGCACAATAACCTTGGTTTTTGAGCTCGAGGTGGAACCACATCACATAGTTGTTGTTTTTTTCGTTGTAGATAACTTTGGGGCGTTCCAATATGCAGCCTTTAACTATGTCACTATCTGGGTTATCGGAAACTTTTAGGACTACTCCTTCGTCGGTCCAGTTTTTCAGGTCTGTAGAGGAGTAGCAGTGTACACCCACATTGGCGAGGTTGCCGCCTTTCCCTTCAGTTTTGTGTTCGCCATACCAGTAGTATTTTTCGCCCACAACCAATATTCCTCCTCCGTGGCCATTGATATGAATACCGTTATTGTCGGGCCATACAGAACCGGAATTAATCGTTTTTGTTGTGTTGCAGGTACAGCTCGAAAAAAGGGATAGTGAGAGAAATATAATAATGATTTGTTTCATAATATCGGATTTGTAATATTTAGCGACGGTTGTTGGGTATGGTTGACGTAAAATTGTGTTTTTTTTGTTGAATAAAAAAGTAGGTATCAAAAAAAGCTGCCTTTTTTACGGACAGCCTTTTATTTGTAGGTTTTCTTACGAACGCCTTTTTTCAAGGTCTATGGAGATTTGGTGCATCATCGTTTCGTTGAGCGGATATATGGCAACAAATAGTACCGACAGCAGTGTACCGATGGCTGGCAACAGACTCATCA
>JBDHYT010000260.1:0-4817 GCA_039811485.1 Marinilabiliaceae bacterium
TCTTATCAAAATCGAAACTTTCCTTGTTAATTTATAGGTTCTAGTTTTTAAGTTTTACATATTGTTTTATTACTTTTTTCGCTTCTTTTCTACTCAAACCTAAAGGCTGTTCCTGCACTGTCGGAATGGGTTGTCTATACCCAGCCCGATGGAACCATCATTACCATTTGTCTGCAAGGCGATGAGAATCTGAGTTATGTGTATAGCAAGGATGGTTATACACTTCTGCAAAAGGATGGTTTCTATTTCTATGCCCGCCATGACGAGAGGGGTAATCTGGTGGTATCCGACATAGTGGCACGCGATACTCATAATAAAGCCGCATCCACAATGCTTGAGTCAACTCCCAAAGGGTTGAAATATAGTAGAGCACAGATTGATGCCATGCCGCTACGTCAGATCCAGTCGGCAAAAAACAGTAATCTCAAATCCTCCGGCATACAATCATCAACTTTTCCATCCACAGGAAAACGTAAGCTTCTGATGATTCTTGTGAACTTTAGTGATAGAGAGACAGTTTATACCCAGAAGGATTTCGAGAATTATATGAATGAGCCTAACTATAAGGGTGTTGGCAGCTTTCGCGATTTCTATCTCGAAAATTCTTACGGCCAACTTGATATCACAACCACGGTTACGCGCTGGGTTACACTCTCAAGGGGGCACGATTTTTATGGCCGCGATGATGATAAAAATGCCTACCAGGCTATTATTGAGGCTATCGACATCCTTGATGGCGAAATTGACTTCAGTGAATTTGATAATGACGGCGATGGCATAGTCGATGGTTTGGCCGTTATCCATCAGGGGCAAGGCCAGGAGTTCTCGGGTAGCGACGTCAATAATATCTGGTCGCACAGCTGGTCGCTCAGCTCGGCTCTATATCCTAAAAATCCTCCAAAAAAAGATGGTGTTTATATCGATAGCTATACCATTCAGCCCGAGATAATGGCGGGTAAAAACAATACCCTGATGTCAACTATTGGTGTGATGTGCCACGAGTTTGGACATAACCTCGGTGCTCCCGATTATTACGATACTGATGGAGACAACAATGGTACAGGGCAGTGGGATTTGATGGCTGCAGGGAGCTGGAATGGTACATCGGGTAACAAACCGGCCCACTTTACAGCTTATCAAAAAGCTGAATTGGGATGGTTAAATCTCGTGACACTCAAGGAGGCTGCCGATATTGAACTTAAACCTATATCGAAATATCCGCAGGCATACAAGATTCATACTGCAACTCCGGGAGAGTTTTTTGTGCTTGAAAATCGCCAGAAAAATACCAGTTTTGAGAGTGGGCTGCCAGGCAAAGGAATGATTGTATATCATGTGGATGAAAACCATATAAGGAAAACATACTATAAAAATGAGATAAACGTGGGATATCACCAGGGGATGTATCCCATTGTGGCTAAGGGTGATATGCGAAGACCCAATAGTGCTGCCTGCCCATTCCCGGGTAGTGGCAGAATCACTTCATTAACCGACCTTACCACACCTTCTACCCTCTCGTGGAGTGGCCTTGCAACTAATAAACCCATAGAAAACATAGCAGAGGCGGGCGAAAACATTGTTTTCTCCCTGGGCATTGGTGCAAATGATTGCGTGAAACCGGTAGAGCTTATTGCTGAGTATAAGGCGGCACGAAGCATAAAACTGAAATGGGCTGAGGGCGTTAATACCCAATTCAGGAAATACAATATCTATCGCAATGGAACTCTTATAGTCTCAGGTGTTAATGGTCTGGAATTTACCGATAACAACGCTCTGCTTGGAGTCAACCACTATTCTGTCAGGAACGTTTCGGATAATGGCCAGCAGGAGTCGGAAGAGGCTGAGTTAAGTCTGTTTTGCGAGTCGGCCGACAGTTATAAAGCACTTAATCCATCGGTCTCAATTGCAGGCAAGAATATCGGCATGGTGTGGAACAATCCTGTGGTTATCTACGATAGCTTTGAGGATATGAAGCCTTTTGTGGTAGATCCAACAAGTGGTAATAACTGGACATATATTGATGGCGATGGTACTGAGACTCGTTTCTTCAACGGGTTGTATCAGAATAAGAGCAGTGCCAAATCGTTTGTTTGTTTCAATCCCGAAAAGTCGCGCCCGATAGGTGACTATGTGATGACCGAACCTCTTGATGGCAAGCAGTATATGGTTAGTTTTGCATCTGCCGGTCAAACCGACGACTGGATGGTGTCAAAAGAGCTAAACCTTACTTCACCCCATAGGCTTGTGTTTCATGCACGTGGTAAAAGTGCCGAAGGTACCGGCGAGAATGTGATAGATGTTGCAGTATCGTCAACCGACAATAGTAAGGAGAGTTTTTCATTTGTAAATGGCGGTAATTCATTGATTCTGGGCGACTCGTGGACGCGGTATGAGTTTGATATTCCTGCAGGTACAAAGTATTTTGCCATTCATTGCGGTTCCGGTAACGGCTTTGCAGCCCTCATCGATGAATTGTCGCTCCGGATGGTGGCGCAGTCGAAGGGAAGTCTGGTATCGACAGCCGGTGTCTATCCGCCTTCCGATGTTAGCGGATTTAATATCTACCGCAATAAAGAATTGATATTTTCCAATATCAAAACCCCGTCGTTTGTTGATGAGATTCAGGTGAGGGGCTCGTATGAGTATATTATTGAGTCGCTTGTGGGAGCTAATAATCTGCCTTTTACGCGTCTGGTGGTGCCGGTGCTTGTAAAGGAGACGGCTGTACCACAGCCTGCCGAGGTGCAGAAAGATATAGCACTCTATCCCAATCCGGCATCATCAAAATTCAGCATCAATGGTGGTGGACATATTGTTGAGCTGGTTGAGATATTCAGCATGGCCGGAAACCTTGTTGTTAAATCGTCCTCTGCCAGCGATATTGATGTGGCATCGCTGCCTGCCGGTTATTATATTGTGAAGATAAAGACCGATAGGGGTTCGTATGTAAAGAGACTTCAGAAACGATAATATTTTGTGTAGTTGTGTTTGGAGGCTGCTCGTAAGGGTGGTCTCTTTTTTTCGATGGTTATATGGTGCTGTATGTTGTGGAAGTAACGAAAAAAGGCAGCCATTAAAATGACTGCCTTTGTGGGTTGTACTGGATTCGAACCAGTGACCCCTACCCTGTCAAGGTAATGCTCTAAACCAACTGAGCTAACAACCCGGTTAATAATACGGCAAAAATAGTAAGTTTATTGAAAAATACAATCCATCTTTCGTAAATCATATCTAAAACTGGGTGGACATGCTCCGGAATATTAATTCCGAAGCAAATGCCCATTCAGTTTATAAGTCGTCAGCTCTAGAATTCATCATCAGATTCATCGAAATAATTTGATGACGTATCCATGTTATGTTGTATTTTAAAACTGTAATTGGCTCTTGCATTATATTCTTTACGGAACATTTTTTCTATGCCGAATTCATTTTTATCAAATTCCATTGTGTTTCTTATTGATAGTGAATTGGCTATTGCAGTAACGTCATGATCTGTACCAATATAGGTAAATGTCCAGTTTTTCTGTTGTAGCTCCTCAATCAGTTTTTTTATGTCGTTGCCCGAGAACTCTTTGGAAGCATTTTCTTCGCCATCAGTTAAAATTGTTACAAGAACGTTATAGTCTGTCTGTCCCTGCAAAGCTTTATTCAGTTTGTTAATTCCTAATCCCAATGCATCAAATAATGGAGTAGATGCATCAGGAGAATATGTTTTCGAACTTATACTTTCCAATTTACTTGCAGGGTCGATAAAATGAAGCAGTTTATGTCCTAATCCATTGAATGTTATGAAGGATATAAAGTGCTCTTGTTCAGGGAATTTCTTTTCTATTCCATGAATTGTTTGCACCAATTCATTAAAACCTTTAATAATAGTGTTTTTTATCGAGGACATTGAGCCGCTTTCGTCCAAAATAATTAAGTTGTGTACTTGATGTTTATTTTCCATAATGCCTGGTTATTAAATTGTTGTTTATTTAAACGGAATTTAATTTAACCAATTTTCTGTAAATACTAATCAAGTATTTGATATATAATGAATCCTTGTTTATGGGATTTAATTTTTGGATGATGTAATTCTCTTTAATTATTTCCTGCTTTCAAGTCTATTGAATGATGCAGAATTACGAGGTAGTCTATTTGTCATCATAATGTTCCCAAAATGAGAGGACTAAAACAATTACTTTTTCTTTTTCTATTCTGTAAATTAATCGATGTTTGTCGGTTATTTTGCGCGACCACGTTTCAATTTTGTAATGTTTTAATTTTTCGGGTTTGCCGGTTCCCGTGGTGGGATGCTCTCTTAATTCATCTAACAGGTTATCTATTTTATTTAAAACTTTTTTATCACCAGACTTTTTGTGTTTTTGAATATCCTCAAATGCCTCTTCCGTATATTCAATATCGTAACTCATAAACCTAAGAACTCTTTTTGCTTATTTTTAGGTAGCTTTTGGGTTTTGCCTGCTTCTGCCTGTTTAATCGACCTGTCAATTTTAGCATAGAATTCATTTTCGGTAAGTAACGATTCGTTTTGGGCACTTATTTCATAAGGAACTTTTAACTCCTCAAGTAATGATTTGAGAAGAGACTTTTGTCTTTCATTTTTCGGATATATAGTTATTCTTTCCATCTTAAACTATTTATTTACAAATGTATGTAAATTTTGATTCAAAATCTATGCAAAATTTAGCTTACTGGCAATGCCATCTTATTTCGCACCTTCAGTGCTATTCGTTATAGTTAACCTATTTGCACCATCCTCACTTATCTAGCCAATCTTTGATAGCGACGACTTGCAATACATTGCTTATTTT
>JBDHYT010000261.1:0-4808 GCA_039811485.1 Marinilabiliaceae bacterium
TTTCAACAACATCACCATCGACGGTGCAGCATTCAACAACAACTTTGGTTTAAGTTCGAAGAACCTTCCGGGTGGCGATGCTCAGCCTATATCTCTGGATGCTATTGAGGAGATTTCGGTTAACGTGAGCCCATTCGACATCCGCCAGTCTAACTTTACAGGAGCCAGCATTAATGCTGTGACCAAGAGCGGTGATAATAAACTGAAGGTTTCGGCTTACACATTCATGCGCCCCAAATCGTTTACAGGCGATAAGGTTGGAGACAAAACTGTTGCCAATGCCAATGAGCGCGAAGCCAATACTTATGGTATGAGTATTGGAGCTCCTATCATTAAAAACAAACTCTTCTTCTTTGTGAATGGTGAAATTGAGAAGGAAGAGTATCCCGGCATTGAGTGGAAAGCAAGTACAAATGGAGTGGGCGACGCGGCAACAAAAACATCGCGTACCACAGAGGCCGACTTAGAGACAATGCGCAACTTCCTGATTAATACATATAACTACGATCCGGGAAATTATAAGGGATTTGGAAACTTTGCCAGCGAGAACTATAAAGTAATGGCTCGTGTTGACTGGAACATCAACAACAACCATAAGTTTACCATACGTTATAATGACGTAAAGTCAACCAACGACCAGGCAGTTAATGCCAATAGTGCTCCTAATCCACGTAGTTCTAACCGTTTTAGTACCGATGCAATGTCGTTCTCTAACTCGAACTACAACTTTACCAACTATGTGCGTTCTCTTACCGGCGAGATTAACAGCAAGTTTGGTAAATTATCGAACAAATTGCTTGTGAGCTACACACACATTCAGGATACACGCGGAAGTGGCAGTGATATTTTCCCGTTTGTTGATATCCAGGATGGTGATGCAAAAGCTCCAAAACAGTATATGAACTTCGGATACGAATTGTTTACCTACAACAACGATGTGATTAACAATACATTCAATGTTACCGACAACGTAACCATCGACCTTGGTAAACACCAGTTATTGGCAGGTATATCTTTCGACCGACTTTATTTTATGAACTCATATCTTCGCTATGCCCTTGGATACTATCGTTATAAGTCGATGAGTGACTTTATGACCAATAAGCGTCCTATTGCATACGGACTAACCTATGGTTACAACGGCAATGAAGCACCCGGTGCAGAGCTGACCTTTGGTTTGGGTGCAATGTATGTACAAGATACATATTCTGTTAATGAGAACCTGAAAGTTACAGGTGGATTACGTTTCGAGCGTCCGTTCTATTTTGACGATCCGGCAGATAACCCTGCAATTTCAGCATTGACATTTGCCAAGGATGAGAAGATTGATGTGTCGAAATGGCCTGATGCCAAAGTAGTTGTGTTGCCTCGTGTTGGTTTCAACTGGGATGTGAATGGCGACCGTTCGCTTGTAGTCAGAGGCGGTTCGGGACTCTTCTCTGGTCTCCTGCCATTTGTGTGGTACACCAACCAGCCCACCAACTCCGGAGTGTTGCAGAACACTGTTGAGCTTACAGGGAATAATGTGCCAACCGACTTAGTATTTGAACGTGACTGGAGAACCCAGGTAAATAAATATCCAAACCTGTTCCCGTCTGAGCCTGCAAGTAAAGCTCCAGGTTCTATTGCTGCCGTATCGAGAGACTTTAAACTTCCAAAGGTGTGGAGATCTACCCTTGGTTTTGATTATCAGCTTCCTTTCGATTTGACCTTTACAGGTGAGTTTATGTACTCTAAAGATATTCAGGCTGTTGTACAGGAGAATATTAACGAGAGTGATGCAGGATGGAATTTTACAGGAGGAGCCGACAACCGTCAAATATGGTTTAATCTTCCGGCACAAAATCCGAATGTTCTTACGCCTGTATCGATTGCCAAAGCAAACAGGATTAATACTGCCATATCTAATGCAATGGTGCTTAAGAATACCGACAAAGGTTACCAGTACTCACTTATGGCCCAGCTAACCAAGAAGTTCTCCTACGGATTTTCGGGAATGGTTGCCTATACATATAGTGCTGCTGAAGATATGACCTCAAACCCTGGTTCGTCAGCCAACTCGGCATGGTCGAGCAACGTAGCTGTTAACAGTCTTAACACCCCTGGTCTGAGCTACTCAAACTTCCAGGTGCCTCACCGTGTGGTAGGATCCATCAACTACAGAGTTGAATACTTCAACCATCTTGCCACTTCAGTTGCATTGCTGTACACAGGTAGCCATTCCGGACGTATGTCGTACACCTACTCTAACGACCTTAATGGTGACGGAAACTCTTCTGACCTTATGTATATACCACGTACAAAGGACGAATTGATGTTTGCCGATATACTCGATAAGAGTAATAACGTAGTTGCAACGGCTCAGGATCAGCGCGATGCTTTCTGGAGTTATGTTGAAAGTGACAAATATCTGAGAGAGCATAAGGGAGAGTATGCCGAGCGTTTTGGAAAAATCAGACCATGGAGAAACAGATTCGACCTGAAAATTGCTCAGGAACTATTCTCTAATTTGGGTGCATCACGTAAAGGAGTTCTTACAGTATCGCTTGATGTTCTGAATGTAGGCAACCTGATTAACAAAGATTGGGGATTGAATCAATATTTCGGTAAGTCAAACTACGACAATATCCAACTTCTTACCGTAGCCGGTTACCAGAACAACCAACCGGTTTATAAACTTAACGCATCCAATATCGATGACTTTAAAAATAACGCCCGTTTTGTTGATAATGTTAGCACCTCTTCAACCTGGGGTATGTTGCTTGGTCTAAAGCTTAGCTTCTAAGTTGTTGATTTATAATAAAAAAAGGAGGCTGTCCGACAAGGCAGCCTCTTTTTCGTTTTATTTGACATAATTAATGGGCCATACTTCCGGCTACAATAATGATAATCCCAATGGTTATCCCTGTCAGCAGAAGTGCTTTTTGTAGTATGTTCTTCTCTTTGAACAATATGGCACCGAGCGTAAACGAAATAATGGCATTGCTTCGGCGGAGTGGCGAAATGAGGGCTATCAGGCTTCCCGGCAGACTGATGGCATAGAAGTAGAGAAAATCGGCAATCACCAGAAAAATTCCTATTAGCGGTATGCTCCACCGCCACTTGAACTCTGCACCTTTGCGCCGGGATGGTGTCCAGAATATGAGCGACAGCGGTATCAGAAGCAATATTTGATAGAATGAGTAGTAGCACTGCACCGCCATGCGGTTGATACCTGCAATAAGAAACTTGTCGTAGAGCGCACTGATGGCTCCAAGGAGTGTGCCTGCAATGATAAACCACAGCCATTTGTTGTTTCTTATTTCGATGCCCTCCCGTTTGCCTGAGAGACTAAAGAGTGCAAAGAAGAGAAACGTTACTCCAAGACCGACCCATTGAATGGAGTTAAGCTCTTCGCCAAAAAATGAGATTGCCCCAATCAATGTCCACAGTGGAGCAGTGGCTCTGATGGGAGCTACAAAGCTGAGTGGCAAATGCTTGAGCCCGTAGTAGATAAATAACCATGAACCAAGCACTATCGCACTCTTTATCAGCAAAAAAATATGCGACCAACCATCAACCAAAGGAATGAAAAATATGGAACCGGCTGTTACCGTCCCCGTGCGCGACATAATAAGAATGGGGATAAAAAGCAGTGCCACAGTGAGATTGGAGAAAAACAGAACCGGGAAAACAGCATTGTTATTGAGCGAAAATTTTTTGGCAACATCATAGATGCCAAGAAAAAGTGCTGACGAAAGAGCAAAGGTAAACCACATAAAATCTTTTGTTGCAAATATATGAAGATGGCTATTACCTGTTTAATCATTTATTATATATTACCTTTTTTTTGCATTATCATCATTCTTTACTATTTTAGATTTTATATCTGTTATATATGGATTATGTTTTAATAAAGAATGGAATTCTTTCAGGCGATACCGTGCCTATAAAGGCTGATATCCTTATTTGCGAGCATAAGATTATCGATATTGGTACCAACCTTTACCGCCCCAACCTCGATACTCCGGTAATCGATGCCGGTGGGAAATTTGTGTTGCCAGGCATCATCGATATCAACCGCAACTTCTTCAATCTCTTTTCATTCGACCAGCACCACCTGGTGAGGCTGTTGCAATCGCAAATTATATCCGGCACCACATTCTGGATGGATGCACTGACGGTTGAAGAGATGGCAAAAACCGATTTTCAGCTTAAAGCCGATGGTTTTTCGATGCCCGATTACTCCTTTCATCTGTTGGTCGATTTGGCCTTTTGCCATAATCCCGAAAAGTCGTTGCCGCTGATAATGAAACGGGGCATATCGTCGCTTCTGATTCAGTGGCCTTTGCAGGAGAATATCTCCGATTCCCTGCTGCGGAGAGTCTTCGATTTTGCATCGGCGTATAATTTATTGCTTCTTTTCGACTTCCAGTTTTCGCACCATTACGATTCGGGCAATAATGAGGCTTTCTCTGAAAATATTACTGATTTTCACCTTAAAGAACTCAATATGTTGTCGCAATTGGTGAAGGAGTACGACTCGAAGGCCTGTTTCTTTAATGTGCAGTATGTAGAGGAGTTGCAGATACTGAAAGAGTTGCGCCAGAAGTGCGAAATATATGCCGAGTTAAGCCTTTCGGTGACGTTGGGAAGCAGCGAGTCGTTTCGCAAGTATGGCTCAACCGGCGAAATAGCAGCCGGGGTTATGCGTCCAATACCTGCCGATGTGGCTGTGGCCGAGGTGCTTGCCAATGAGTGGTGTCTGGTTGGGCGTTCGGGAATCAGTGTATTCAACGAAGATGTCCTGTCGAATGTTACTGCATACA
>JBDHYT010000262.1:0-4784 GCA_039811485.1 Marinilabiliaceae bacterium
ATAGCAGGAGACGACGGAGTATTTGTCTGGGCGCAGGCTCGTATCGAAGGCGATAAAGTAATAGTTTTTTCTCCTAAAGTCACCGAGCCCAGGTATGTGCGGTATGCATGGGGCAACAATCCCGACGATGCCAACCTGATAAATGACGCAGGATTGCCTGCCACGCCATTTAGGAGCGGTAAATAACGTGTTGATAATTTGTGTTTTAGCCGTAGATGACTCTCGTTATCGGGTGAGTATCTGCGGCTAAATTAATTCTCTCCTAAATTGAACAGAGTCATTTTGCTTCAATAATTTTTATCTCCTCCTCGTTTAAACCGTAAAGTTGATATACCAACATATCTGCCTGGAGTTCTAATTCTGTTGTATCTACCTCAATATCAATAGAATTGGCCGCAATAATTCTCTCTGTTAAACCGGTTAATAATGTGTGGGTGGCAGTATCGATTTCCGGAATTGGGATTTGTTCAAAATACTGTGGTTTAACCTCTATGTAACCGCCGCTTCGGATTACGCAAATACTTTTTAGAAAATACCAAGCCACTTTTGAATTTAACACTGCCAGTAATGCTTTGTCGTCAGAGGGCAGGAATACAGCTGGGGCGTTTAGATACGCGCCCGTTTCGTCTAAAGCAAATTTATTGGTATTCTGGAGGTTAGGGAAAACTATTTTTGGCTTTTCAAAAAGGTTGTAATAGGCGCAGTTTCGTAACTCCCACCAATACTCTCCCTTGTCATAACGATTTTTTGCCTTCTCTTCGTATGGCTCAAGATGGCTGAAAATCTCGGGGCTGGCCTCCTTCATCTTTGCTAATGCGGCCTCTTCACCCAGCTTCCCAAACCGTTTGGTTGTTGAGTTACTCTCCATTACAATCATTTTCTTATATGTTTGTGGTGTAATCCACTTTTTTAGGTCTTTTCCGTCATATACGTGCTTCAAAACTGTATAACTCCCCAGTTGCTTGTCGGTTATGAAAGCTTCATTTAATCCGGTTAATATGCCTCTGTAACATCTTCCATATTTTTCTAATATCGATTTGTGACTCTGTATCTTAGTTAAGATGTTTTGTTCTGCTGAATTGATGAAGTTCCATGCATTATTATTCAGGCTCTCCTGTGAAACATTGGTAAATTTTGAGTCATCGTACAGTAGTCTCTTGTTGTTGAAATTAGTTTTAGAGTATTTCAGGTATTGGAATGGTTGTTTTTTTACAGTTTTTTGGGCTATCAGAATAACAGGATATGTTGTAGCTTCGTCGAATACAACAACATCGGTCATGTCGATATATTTTTTAAAACTGAAATTATTGGAGGTAAACTCTCTTAAACTCTTTCCGGCACTGGTTTTGTCAAATGTGTTGTTGATGAATGCGAGGTAGCCTTTATCCTTTATCACCCTGTGACCCAATTCGTAGAAATATGAAAATATATCGCCGCCAGATGAAAACACCTTGTAATTGGGCTGAAGATACCTCTTTAGTTCACCCAACTCTTCCTGTCTTATGTATGGTGGATTTCCTAACACCACATCAAAACCCACAAAATTGCCGTTATCGTCAAGTACTTCAGGAAACTCAAAACGCCATTCAAAGGCATTTTCGAATATTCTGTTTCCTTTTATTTCATCAATTTTGGTCGATATTTCGGAGATCTCTTTCTCAAGCTTTTCACGTTCATTTTTTCGTCTCTTATCCATCTCCTTGTTCGTCTCTCCGTATTGTTGGTGAGCCTCAAAGAGGAAATTTCCTGTAAACTTGTTGTATAGCTCATTGGCCAATTTATCCAACCTTGTTTTCAGTGGGTCGTTTTTTCGTATCTCTGATGTAAAATCCTGCTTTATTTTCAGTATAAGATGTTCCATCTCCCGTTTAACGCTTTTGTTGTTGGTGGTGCGATAGGTAGATATTGCAAGCCTGTAGCTGTCGATTGTCCATTTGCTCCTTTTCAAGGCCTGTTTCAAATCGGCATCCATGGCATACCTGCTCACCAACGAGTTGCCACACTTTATGTTAATGTCGATATTCGGAAGTGTTTCGAGCTCGGTTGTGTTTTTGTAGTATGCGTTTTTCAGAAGTTCTATCCATAAACGGAGGCGGCAAATCTTTACTGAGTTGGGGTTGATGTCCACGCCAAAGAGACAATTTTCGATAATGGTCTGTTTTTCGTGGAAAAGCGTCTCCTGGATACGTTGACTCTCCTGGTTAGTTGGTTTGTATTCAAATAGTTCGCCATCTTCATCGGTTATTATTAGTTCGTCATTTTCCACCTCCACATGATACTCTTTCAGTCGTTTGCCGTCGCGATCCTGAAGGATTTTCAGATCGTTTTTAATTGCAATCATCTCATTGAGTGCCGACACTAAGAAATGGCCGGAGCCAACGGCCAAATCGCAAATCTTGATGCTGTTGACAATTGTGTTGGCTTCGTTCCTGTCTTCAATTTTGTCGTAAACATCTGCAAGTGTAGTGCAGTTCCAGCCCTTGGTTGCATTGAATTTGTCTATGACCGACCTTCTAATGGTTTCGCGACACATATACATTGTGATATAGCCTGGCGTGAAGAACGAACCATCTTTATAACCATTTATCTTCTCAAATATTAATCCCAGTACCGAGGCGTTAATGAGTGTTTTGTTGTCCTCCTGGATCGCCTCTGCTCCCTCTGCACCAAAATCGTAGGCATCCAAAAACTCCAAAAGATAGTGCAGTGTGGTGAGATGTCCGCTCCTTTTCCTGCCTTGACTATCCTTCAGTACGGTTTGCGAGTGGTATGGAATCGTTTTGTCGTCTTTCAGATTGCTGATAAAGAGAGTCTCCTGTTCAATATCGGTAGGTTCGAAAAGCGAAGAGTTCAGATAGGGAACTTTCTCGAACAGTATTTTTATATCTGCGTTTCGTTCATCATATTTTCGTGCCAACACCTGAAAGAATAGTCTGTTAAGATCGTCATAATCCTTTATTTTGGTCCGGTTGAGGAACGAGTATGATTTGTCGCCTTTGTGATATCTGATAAGTTGTGCCTCAAGTAATTTCAAAAACAGGATGCGGTTTATCCAGGTTATCGAAAGCTCAAGGGCTGTGTTGAATAGCCGTTCGTACTGGTTATTGCCATACAGATTTGGTCTGCTGAGGCGACTCAACTTATCCATACTGTCGAGTTGTATAATAGTGTCTTCAATAATGGTTCCGGTGTGGCGTTCTCCCTCTTTGTTGCGGTCAATAATTTTTCTGCCGCCCTCTTTTATTTCGCTCAAGCCCATTATGTGAAGCAATTCGCTGTAAAAGCGTTTGTCGAGACTGTTGCTGTCGTTGGCAAATGGGAGTTTTAGCAGATGTTCGGGCGATAGGAGTTTGAAAAGTGCAATCAATGTGTTGTCGTCAGCCTTGTTGGTGTTACGAAGCGGCTTTTGATAGTCATTGATATTGAAATAGGTAAACTCAATTTCAGCAGTTATGCTGTCAATAAACGGCTCGGCAATATGTTTGTAGAAAAAATCAGTTTTTGTATCGGATAGCCGTCCTTCTTCAAAATCGTTGAATTGGTTAACCAGACTTTTGTTTTGTGCAAAAAGCCTGTCGAATAATGTAGCATCGAAAATAAACCATTCATTGATGTTTGTTGCTATCAGGTGTTTAATTGCCAGATTTTTAAGAGTAATTCTCTCCCGTAAATAATATAGTACCAACTCCTGAAGTGCTTTTACATTAATTCTTGTGTTTGTAAGCATCTCGGTTTTGTTGGTCGGTTTTTTTACTTCAATAATTACTCCCACTGTTGAGGTTGCATTATGTCCGTTATGAATGACAAGGTCGTTCCGCCCCTTGGTATTAATAGAGTGGTGCTGTTTGTAATATGTCTCCTTAAGAAAGTCTGAAATCAGATTTTTATGAAACTCCTCGCTTTCGGAGTCGCTTATTCCGTCAAGCAGCATTATTAGATTGCTTTTGAACAGGTCAATTTCTGCTCTACCTGGCTTTACTTTTGCAAAAGCTTTATTTATCGCCTTTTTAGGCTTTAGTTCCTTCAAAATCATCTCTTAATGGCATTGCTGTTTTGACGGGGTAAGATAAGACTTTTTCACGTAATGGTAATATATAAGTGAGGGTAAAAGCCTGAAAAGAGATCGGAACGCAACCGGGGGATTTCATGTAATATTCCCAAAAACAATAATCAATTTGAATAAAAATACCTATATTTGCACCGCATTGGTTTTGATAAACTGTTCAGTTTATCGAACGAAGAGGGAATCAGGTGCAAATCCTGAACAGACCCGCTACTGTAAGTCCTATGCAACGTTTCGGCAAAACCTATGCCACTGCTCCGTAAAAGTCCCCTTTAGGGGAAATAGGGGTGGGAAGGCCGACCGGAACGGGGATAAGTCAGGAGACCTGCCAACGCATTTTATTTTAAAGCTTTCGTGGAATAGAGCTTTGAAAAACAGGTGCGAGACGTCTCCTATTTTTGTTTTTTAATGTTTTTTTCCGCGATAAGCTATTTGGTAACTGTCAAATGGTTTATTAATGTTTTTATTTTTACGCTCATTCGCCCTAATTAAAACTTGTTCGATAGTAATATCCCTTTTCGTCGGGTTTAACGCTTCGGCACAACTCCATGCAAAAAACCACCAGGCTATTGACACAACCAGGGTTTACAACATAGGTGAAGTCGTAGTAACAGCCAAAAGTTTTTCTGAAGTTATTCCTGCCCAGAAACTTACCGGAGTTGCACTTAAAAAGCTAAACAGTTTCTCGGTTGCCGATGCCGTACGTTATTTTGCAGGAGTC
>JBDHYT010000263.1:0-4780 GCA_039811485.1 Marinilabiliaceae bacterium
TTGCTGTTATCAATCAGATGCCCGATGAACTTACATTCTCGGCCAGCGGTATAGCTTGCCCGTCGGCAAATCTTGTACTTACAGGTGCTTCGCAACCAAGGGTTGGCTATGAGTTGTGGCGCAATGGTGTGTATGTTGGCCCCCGTTTAACAGTATCAACGGCGGGAGCTTCCGTTAATTTCGGAACACTTATGACACCTGGGACATATACTGTGCGTGCAGTGAATTTAGTTAACGGATGCTGGATTGATTTTACCGATCAACTGATTATTGAGAAGTCGCCAACAAAACCTGTGTTGAATGCTAATACGCAGACTTATTGTGGTTTGCCAAGTGGTGTGCATCTTTCTGTTAAACCAGAATCGGCCGATTATTGGTATCAACTCTACAAAGGTGGAGCTCCAGTTAGCGGACAGGTTTATGGCGATGCCGGCTTAAACATGATTACATGGCAGAATGTTACGGCAGGAAATTACTATGTGGTAGCCGGTAACAGAGGCGGTTGTACTATTCAGAGCGACAGGATTATTGTTACCTCAGGCGGACTCCAGGCCTATATCAGTGCCATGGCTCCAACTGCCGGATGTATAGGAACTGAGTTTACCATCAGAGTTGATCTGTCCGGAACACCGCCATTCAATTTTACTATTGTTGATGATAAAGGAAATACTGTTCGTACCGTGACGGGATATAATCCTGTGCCGCCAACAAATCCTATTTCATATACAACCAAAGTTACGCCAAGTTCAACTACAAGTTACTTCGTGCGCAACATAACCGATATTAGTGGTTGTGTGATTCCCGATGGTGACGGGTCTGCCGATATTACCGTCCATCCTACTCCCGATGTCTCTATCACTCCTGCCAATCCTCAGATATGTGTTGGCCAGGGTAATGTAGAACTTGTGGCATCTACAACCAATGTGGCCGGTTGCACCTATGTATGGTCGGCCACCACCGGCGGTGCTGCAATGACCGGTGACAGAATTACTGTGTCGCCTTCGGTTACCACCCAGTATGAGGTGGTTGCCACTTCACCTAACGGATGTGTGGGTAGGTCGCAGGTTACTGTTACAGTTAATCCTCTTCCGGTGGTTGACTTTACCATACCGCCTTCGGTGTGTGCCAATGCTACACCCGTCACGCTGATCGGAACTCCGGTAGGAGGAACATTCACTGTCAACGGAGTGCCAATTGCCCAATTCAATCCGGCCAATTATGCTCCTGATCAGTCGTATGTGATTAGGTATGAGGTTAATTCGGGTGGCTGTATTGTGTTTGTTGAGAAGCCGATATTTATTCATCCTCTACCCGAAGTTGAAATTCTGAATCTTCAACCGGTCTATTGCGCCGATGCCGGAATCTTTACCATTATTGGGCGTCCCGACCGTATCGACAATATCCCTGGTCGTCTGGATGGTTACTTTACCGTTAATGGCGACAGGTTTAATCCTGCAGATCCACACCGTTTTTGGAATGAGCATATTGTTAATGGTGATGTTACAGCATCCTTTGATATTGCACAGATATTGGGAATATTCGAAGCACCTAAGAATCTGACTATTACATATTATTACACAGATATCAACGGTTGTCAGAACTCCGAAACAAGAGTTACCCAGATACGGCCTGATTATAATAACGATTTGAGTTTTTCGGGGTTGCCTATTAATCCTTGTCAGGATGATTTAACAGAATATCCGCTGATTCCTTTGCTTAACGGCAAGCCGGTGAACCGAGCCACACTTAGAACGCTTACATTTAGCGGTCCCGGAATAGTTGACAAGGGAGGAGGTAACTATGTGTTTGTTCCTTTTGAGGCCGGAAACGGTGTGCATACCATTACCCTGAGTGTAGAAGATATTTATGGGTGTACGGGCGGTGTGTCTCAGCAAGTTACCATCGGAGTAGAGTTGTTAATAGGAATGCAGTCGGTATATTGTAAAACTGACGCTGGTATTCCGGTATTCCCAACGCCTCATGGTGGTGTGCTTAAAATTGAAGGACCAATCACCCGTGATGCCGGTGGTAATATTATCAACCGTGGTCATTTTGTTCAGTATGACCCCATTGCCGGACCTGCGTTCCCTTATACTACTTGGGAGCCAACCAACAATGCATCAGGCGAATACCTCTTTACGTACGAATATCTGGCAGCCAATAAATGTTTCAATACCCGTACATGGTCGGTTACTATTGTCGATACTCCCAATCCCGACTTTTCAATTGGTGGCCGTGCCGATAATGACCAGACATACTGTTTGGAGACAGGATTTTTAACCCTTACACCAACTATGCGCGGTGGTAACTTCAGCCGTATCGATGAGCACGGAAACGTTTCCAGCTTAGGTTCGGTGTTGGATACCCGGGTGATGGGTTATGGTATTCACACCATACGCTACAGGATTGGGTCTGCTACCTGTTTCGATATTCAGGATAAGATAGTCCGTATTCAGCCACCTACGCCTGTCGATTTCAACCTTGAGGCTCAGTACTGTAGCCGAGTACTCGACAAAGATGGTAATGTTGTTGACAACATAGTGGAAATCAAAGCTATCAACCCCGATGGTAATGACCTCGACATTGGTGTGCATGGTTACTTCACCTCCGAGATTTTACCGGTAACACCCCCTCCGGGAAATACCGACCCTAATTATAAAAACTTCCTTAAGGATAACGGAAACAATACGGCCATTATTTATCCCTATAAGGTTGACGGCCCGTTTGTTAAGAACATCAGAGTGTGGTTTACCTATACCGACAAGAATGGTTGCGTCAACACAATAGAGAAGACAACAACTGTGTATAATGTTGTTAATGTGTCGTTTGCAACTGAAAATGGTAAATATGCCTTCTGTAAAAACGAACCTCCTGTTAAGTTGATTGGTAGTTTTGCCTCGACTGATATCCATAAGTTGTCGGGAGTATTCTCATCTGATCTGCTGTCGCCTGCCGAACTTAGCAATAATATGAAGATGTTCCATACGGGCGCCATGGTGCCTGATGGTACTGCGATACTTGATCCTTCAAAGATGGATCCGGGTCTTCATCCGATTAAATATACCTATACATCGGAACAGGGATGTCTTGCCTACTTTATCAAGGAGATAGAGATTTACGATATTCCAATTAAATACCAGGTTATTGGTGAGAAATATTATTGTAAAGACGATCCTGGTTCTCGAATCGGACTTGCATACGCACAGGCTGGTGTTACCTATCAGCTTATGTATGAAGGCAATCTGCCTCCGGTGCTTGAGTATAAACCTACTGTTGACGGTCCGTTCTACTTCAAGGCCAAGGATGCAATGGGTAACTATACTACTGCCGATGCAAGACTTAAGGCCGGAACATATACAGTAAGAGGAAAGACAGACAAGAGCTGTTATGAGATGATGCTCAATCCGTTTACGGTGATTGAAAATAGTGTGGATGTTACAATTGTTAAAACTGATATACAGTGTAAAGGTGCCAATAATGGCGTAATCACAATTACAGCATCGGGTGGATTGGCTCCGTACGGATATACCTATTCCACCGATGGCGGTGCTACCTATCTGACACCTCAGAGTGGTAATGAGTTTATCAACCTTGCTCCAGGTAACTATCATATCAAAGTAATTGACCAGATTGGTTGCGAATCGCAGCCGGTACTTGTTACTATTACCGAGCCTGTTCTCGATATTGCTGTTAATACTGTTCCGGGTTCATTACGCAAAGTTGGTTGTACTCCCTGTACCTTAGGTGGAAGTTGCGAAGGAGCCATTGAGATAAATATTGTTGGTGGAACACCATTCTCCAATAATGTTGTATATCCGTCAGGTTACCAGATAGAGTGGTTCCAACCGCTGGATCCGACAGGCTACCAGTTGCTGCCTGCATTCAATAACAGGGTGAGTGCCAGTCACTTGTCTGCTGGTGATTACTATGCCCGCATCACCGATTCGCGTGGTTGTACCTATGTGCACATGTTTACCATTCAGCGTGAGACACCTCTGAATATTGTTAAGAATCCAGATCCTGCAACACACATAAATAATGTTTGTTATGGCGGTCAGACTGGTTCGTTTGAGATTATTGTCACAGGAGGGTCTGTTCCGGGTGATTACATATTTATGCTCAACGATCAGTATATTGTCCCTACCCGGTTGAGTGCCAATCCTGCCGATCCTCTGTTCTCTCACTACCGATACGAAAATCTGAAGGCGGGAAGTTATAAGGTTGATGTGTTTGATAAAAACTATCCTCGTTGTAGTGTTGTCCTATCGCCAGATGTTGTTATCCATCAGCCGGTTCAGATATCGGCCGTGGTATCGAATATGAAACCACAGTCGTGTCAGAATGTAGATGACGGTCAGTTTGAGCTGCTTACAACAGGTGGTGTTGCGCCGTACCAATATTCCAAGGATGGTGTTAACTGGCAGACCAGCCAGTTGTTTACCGGTCTTAAGCCGGCCACATATACTATCTATATACGCGATGCCAACGGATGTATAAGGATATTGGATCCGATAGTGGTTCCAACAGCCAATGATATGACTGCTATAGTGTCGCTTGTTACTCCGGTTAAGTGTTTTGGTGAATCAACGGGAGCTGTAAAGGTAGAGGTTAAGGGTGGTTCTACTCCATACAGTTATCAGTGGTATCGTAATGGTGGTGCACTATTGGCAGGCCAGCTTGCTAATTCGGCCAATGGTCTTCCGGCCGACGATTACTATGTGGTAGTTACCGATGCCAGCGGATGTTCCATCACTTCAACCCTTGTTAATGTGCCACAACC
>JBDHYT010000264.1:0-4722 GCA_039811485.1 Marinilabiliaceae bacterium
GGTTATCTGTCATAAACACAGGGCTAAGGCCAATGTTATTGAGGAGATGCGCGTTATTGGTGATGTGAAGGGAAAAAATGTGGTGCTGCTCGACGATATGGTCGATACCGCAGGTACCCTTACCAAGGCTGCCGATATGATGATGGAGCAGGGAGCAAAAAGTGTACGTGCCTTTGCAACACACGCCGTGCTCTCTGGTAAAGCCTACGAGAATATCGAAAACTCGTCGTTGATAGAGCTTGTTGTAACCGACTCTATACCTCTCCGGCGTGAGTCGCCTAAGATAAAAGTACTCTCGGTGGCTCAGGTTTTTGCCGATACTATTGATAAGGTTTATAATTATCAGTCGATAAGTAATCAGTTTATATTGTAATTTTTATATATTTGCACCTGCGTTTTGGCAGACGTGTGATGGGAAATTAAGAATCCCCTGCACAATGCAGAACTTAATTTTGAGTAACACATTAAAAATTTAAACATGCAAACAATTGATTTGAAAGGTGTTAAGCGCACCGACTTAGGTAAGAAAGTGGCAAAACAGCTACGTGTAGAAGAGCTTGTACCATGCGTTCTTTATGGTAAAGGTGAAGTACTTCACTTTTCTGCTCACGTAAACGAGTTCCGTAATCTTATCTACACTCCTCACGTACACATCGTTAATCTTAATGTTGATGGTGTTGCAAAGAAAGCTATCCTTAAGGATATTCAGTACCATCCTGTAAGCGATGCAATTCTTCACGTCGATTTCCTTGAGATTACTGAAGATGGTGCTATCGTGATGGAAATTCCTGTTAAACTTAACGGTCTTGCCGAAGGTGTTAAAGCAGGTGGTAAGCTTCAACTTGAGATGCGTAAACTTAAAGTAAAATCATTGCCAAAGGATATGCCCGATACTCTTGATATTGACATTACTAACCTTGGTCTTGGCAAAGGTATTAAAGTTGGTGATTTGAACTTCGACAATATTGAGATTCTGAACGCCAAAAATGCTGTGGTTGTTGCCGTTAAGCTCACAAGAGCTGCTCGTGCTGCTGCACAAGGCGGAAAATAATCAAGTTTTCTTTCATACGGAAAACCTCCATCAAATGGGGGTTTTTCTGTTTGTGGTAACTAATTTAACTTTTCAACCACACAACTGTTGTATGATAATTGGTGATTTGTGGCGGAGGTTGTTTAATCATCGTCATCAGCAAAAAACTTCTTTGGAGATGAAATATTTAATTGTAGGACTGGGAAATATCGGGTCGGAGTATGCCCATACACGTCATAATATTGGCTTCGACGTGGTTGATAACCTTGCAAAAGAGCATGATGCAAAATTTGAGGATGGCCGCTACGGCTCTGTTGCATCATTCAAATTTAAGGGACGTCTGTTTATTCTGCTGAAACCCAGTACATATATGAATCTGAGCGGGAAGGCTGTAAGCTACTGGATGCAAAAGGAGAAAATCGAAATTGCCAATCTGCTGGTTGTGGTTGATGATCTTGCAATCCCCTTTGGTGCCCTCCGACTTAAGCCCAAGGGCAGCGATGCAGGTCACAACGGATTGAAGAGTATTCAGGAGTCGCTAGGACACAATAATTATGCGCGGCTGCGGTTCGGTATTGGCGATAATTTCAGAAAAGGCGGACAGGTGGACTACGTTTTGGGCAAGTGGACCAAAGAGGAGGCTGCCGATTTAGTGACCCGGATTGATGTGGCCGGACAGATGGTTGTGAGCTATGGCACTGCCGGCATGCAACTTACCATGACTGCTTTTAATAATAAATAATATGGGACAGAACGAGCCGGTAAGAATCGATAAATACCTTTGGGCAGTCAGACTTTTTAAGACGCGCAGCATAGCCGCCGAAGCGTGCAAAAAGGGAAGGGTGACTATGGGGGGCATGGAGGTGAAGACCTCGCGGATGGTTAAGGTTGGTGATGTGGTTGAAATCCGCATTCCTCCAATCGTGAGATCCTTTAAAATTATTGCTCTTGCCAACAACAGAATGGGAGCTAAGCTTGTGCCCGACCATATTGTGGAGGTTACACCTGCCGATGTGCTTGAGGCTCTTGAGATTCACCGACTGGCTCAGGCCTCGGGACGGCAGAAAGGACTGGGACGCCCTACCAAGAAGGAGCGTCGCGATCTCGACGAATTTTTTATTGGCGATTTTGATGATTTTGACGAGGAGGATATCGAATGATTGTTGCAAAAGAAAAACGTAAAACAAATATCGCCGAATATGTGCTCTATATGTGGCAGGTTGAAGACCTTATTAGAGCCAATGGCCTTGATATGAGCAGGATAAAGGCCACTGTGCTGCCCGGTTACTCCAAAGGTGATGCAGAGGATATTTCTGCATGGTGGGAAAATCTTGTGGAGATGATGCGGAACGAAGGTAAGGAGACATGCGGACATCTTACTGTAACAACCAATTTGGTGAACGATATTTATAATTTTCATCTCACTCTCCTATCTCTTAATACCGAAATTGCCTATCAGAATGCTTTTAGGGTGGCTTACGGCGATATTGAGGTCTTTGCAGCCAGACAACCCGAAGGTGTTGATATGCATCATGTTGAGTTGGCCCTGTCGGCTATTTACTCGGTATATCTTATGAAACTGAAGGGCATGGCTGTATCCGAGGAAACAATGAAAGCCTTACAGCGCATAAGCCGGTTTATGGCTATACTGTCGGCCAAATATCTTGCTGCCGAAAAGGGAGAGTAGGATTTCAGAAATATCAAAAAAAAAATGTCATCCGTTTTATGGAATGACATTTTTTTTGAGTATCAATATTCGTTCCAGCTACGAATGGTTATATCGCTCCGCTCCATACTGCAAAAAGCATTGATAAAAGCCGCAGCCAATCGTGCATTTGTAATCAACGGAATGTTGAAATCGACAGCCGAACGACGTATCGTGTAGTCGTTGTTCAGCTCGTCTTTCGACAGGTTTTTGGGTATGTTGACCACAAGGTCGATTTTGCGCTCCTTAATGAAATCGAGTGTATTGGGCTTCATCTCCGAGTCGGGCCAGTGCAGCACCGTTGCTTCAATGCCGTTGCCGGCAAGGAAATCGGCTGTTCCCTTGGTTGCATATATCTGATAACCTTTCTGTTGCAATGCCTGTGCTGCCGAAATCATGTCGGCCTTCGAACGGCTGTCGCCCGTTGATAGAAGCACGCTTCGTTTGGGTATGCTGTAGCCCACCGATAGCATCGATTTTAATATGGCATCGTCGAAATCCTCGCCAATACAGCCTACCTCGCCGGTTGAGGCCATCTCAACGCCCAGTACCGGATCGGCCTTCTGAAGTCTTGAGAATGAGAACTGCGGTGCCTTGATACCAACATAGTCGAGTTCGAATGCCGATTTGTGCGGAATTTCCGGATCAATACCCATTATTACCTTGGTGGCAATATCTATAAAGTTGACTTTGAGTACTTTGGATACGAAAGGAAATGAGCGCGAAGCCCTTAAGTTACATTCAATAACCCGGATATCGTTGTTTTTGGCCATCAGCTGCATATTGAAAGGGCCGGTGATGTTGAGCCCTTTGGCTACTTTACGTGCAATTTTTTTTACCCGGCGCATCGTCTCCACATACATCTTCTGGGCAGGAAACACCATGGTGGCATCGCCCGAATGGACGCCTGCAAATTCCACATGCTCCGAAATGGCATAAACCAGAACCTCACCGTTGCACGCAACTGCATCAATCTCAATCTCTTTGGCGTGTTCTATAAATTCGGTTACAACCACAGGATGCTGTTTGCTGACATTGGTGGCAAGGGTAAGGAATCCCTCCAGCTCGTCGCGGTTGCTCACCACATTCATTGCCGCACCAGATAGCACATACGACGGACGTATCAGCAACGGAAACCCTACGTTGTCGGCAAACCTGCATATATCTTCAAGCGAAGTCATCTCTTTCCAGCGCGGCTGGTCGATTCCCAAATCGTCGCACATCTGCGAGAAACGGTGGCGATCCTCTGCCTTGTCGATATTGTCGGCCGATGTGCCAAGTAATTTAACACTGCGGCTGTTGAGGCGCGTTGCCAGATTATTGGGAATCTGCCCGCCCATCGATACAATAACTCCTTGAGGCTGTTCCAGATCGTTGATGTCGAGCACCCGCTCAAGGGTCAGCTCATCGAAATAGAGACGGTCGCACATATCGTAGTCGGTGCTCACCGTTTCGGGATTGTAGTTAATCATTATCGCCTTTTTCCCCGACTGACGAATGGTGTTGACAGCATTTACCGAGCACCAGTCAAACTCAACCGAACTACCTATGCGATAGGCTCCCGAACCAAGAACGGCAATACTGCCGCCGTCACGCTCAAACTCTATGTCGTGCGATGTGCCGTGATAAGTGAGATAGAGGTAGTTGGTAACGGCAGGATATTCGGCAGCCAGTGTGTCTATCTGTTTTACCACCGGCGTGATGCCTGTTTGTTTGCGGTAATGTCTGACGGCATCCATCTTCTCTTCCTGCGAATCGTTTGATTTATAGATGATCCGTGCAATCTGAAAATCCGAAAAACCTTTTTGTTTGGCACTTCGCAACATATCCGCAGGGACATCCTCAATCCTGTTGAATGGTTTAAGTGTCAGGTCTAATGTGTATATCGAATAAAGTTTCTCAAGAAACCACTTGTCTATTTTTGTAAGGTTGTGTATCTGCTCAACTGTGTAGCCATTGTGCATTGCATTGGCAATGATGAAGATAC
>JBDHYT010000265.1:0-4721 GCA_039811485.1 Marinilabiliaceae bacterium
TCACACGCCCCGATATAATAGAGGAGATTCACTCAAAATATTTTGAGGCAGGAAGCGACATTATCGAAACCAACACGTTTAACTCTACATCGATATCGCAGGCCGATTACGCCTTAGAAGATATTGTATATGAGATAAATAAAGAGGCAGCTAAATTGGCCCGCAAAGCTGCCGACAAATACTCTACAACAGAAAAACCTCGTTTTGTGGCTGGTGCAATGGGGCCTACCAACAAAACTGCGTCAATGTCGCCCGATGTAAATAACCCGGGTTACAGGGCTGTTACATTCGACGACTTGGCAAATGCATATCAGGAGCAGGCCCGCGGACTACTGGATGGTGGCGTGGATATGTTTCTGGTGGAGACTATCTTCGACACACTCAATGCAAAAGCTGCACTGTATGCAATCAACCGTGAACTGAAAAGCCGTGGAATAGAAAAATTCCCGGTGATGATATCGGCCACTGTTACCGATAAGAGCGGCCGCACACTATCGGGTCAGACTTTGGAGGCATTTCTATACTCCGTATCTCATATCGATATGCTGAGTATAGGTCTTAACTGTGCATTCGGAGCTAAAGACCTGCATCCCTATCTCGATGAACTTGGCCGTAAATCGCCATTCCTGATAAGTGCATATCCCAATGCGGGATTGCCAAATCAATTTGGACAGTATGATGAGACTCCGGAGTTGATGGCCAAACAGATACAGGAGTATCTCGACAATGGCCTCGTAAATATTATTGGTGGCTGTTGCGGAACCACTCCGGAACATATCGCTGCCATTGCAAAATTACTTGACAAGGCAAAACTGCATAAACCGGCTGAAAACAGACACCTGACAAGCCTTAGCGGTTTGGAACCCTTGACGTTTACAAAAGAATCGACATTCATTAATGTGGGTGAACGTACCAATGTGGCAGGGTCGATAAAATTTGCAAGACTCATCAGAGAGGGAAATTACGAAGAAGCTCTCACCATAGCCCGCGACCAGGTAGAAGGCGGTGCCAACATCATCGATGTAAATATGGATGATGCAATGCTTGATGCCAAAAAAGAGATGGTAACTTTTCTCAACATGATGGCTTCGGAGCCTGAAATTGCCAAATTACCGGTGATGATAGACTCGTCGAAATGGGAAGTTTTGGAAGCCGGCCTTAAATGTGTGCAGGGGAAAGCTATCGTCAACTCAATAAGCCTCAAAGAGGGCGAAGAGGAGTTTCTCGACCACGCAACTAAGATAAAAGAGTACGGTGCTGCGATGGTGGTGATGGCCTTCGACGAAAAAGGCCAGGCCGATACTTTCGAGCGAAGGGTAGAGATTTGTTCACGAGCCTACAAACTACTTACCGAAAAAGCTGGCGTTAAACCCGAGGACATAATATTCGACCCTAATATATTGGCCATTGGTACTGGAATAGAGGAACACAACAACTATGCAGTGGACTTTATACGCACTGCCAAATGGATAAAAGAAAATTTCCCACTGACAAAAATAAGTGGAGGGGTAAGCAACTTATCATTCTCATTCAGAGGCAATAACGTAGTACGGGAAGCAATGCACTCCGTATTCCTCTACCACGCCATAAAGGCAGGAATGGATATGGGAATCGTAAACCCCGGAATGCTTCAGATTTATGACGATATTCCATCCGACCTTCTCGAACTGGTTGAAGATGTAGTGCTTAATCGTCGCCCTGATGCAACAGAGAGGCTTATTACATTTGCCGAGACCATCAAAAATAAAAAAGAAGACAGCAAAGAGGATGATAAGCTTGCGTGGCGCAAAAACAGCCTTGAGGAGCGTCTGCACTATGCTCTGGTAAAAGGAATTCCCGACTTCCTGGAAGAGGATCTTGAAGAGGCTCAAAAGAAATATCCCTTTGCACTCGAAATAATTGAAAAACCACTGATGGATGGGATGAACATTGTAGGCGAACTGTTTGGTTCGGGCAAAATGTTTCTTCCACAGGTAGTTAAGACTGCAAGGGTAATGAAAAAAGCTGTTGCAATACTTCAGCCCGCCATAGAAGCCGAAAAAGCAGCCAGCGGAAAAACAGGCAAAGCAGCAGGAAAAATATTGATGGCAACCGTTAAAGGCGATGTGCACGATATTGGAAAAAATATTGTGGGAGTAATATTGGGCTGCAACAACTATGAGGTGGTGGACTTGGGAGTGATGGTTTCTACAGAAAAAATCATCAGCGAAGCCATTGCTAATGAGGTAGATATAATTGGCGTGAGCGGACTGATAACTCCTTCGCTTGAGGAGATGGTGACCGTGGCACGGGAGATGAAACGTCATAAACTGAAACTGCCATTGTTGGTTGGTGGAGCAACAACTTCAAAAATACATACCGCAGTAAAAATATTCCCCGAATACGATTATCCGGTAGTTCACGTTAAGGATGCATCGAAAAGTGCACAAGTTGTGGGTGCACTACTATCAGAAAAGGAGCATGCCAACTTCACAAGCAACACAAAAGCTGAATATGAATCACTTAGAGCAGCTCATCTGCAAAAGGAAGAGGCGAAAATAATACCAATAGAAGAGGCGCGTGCCAACGGTTATAAAATTGATTGGGAAAACACCACTCTGTCTGAACCAAAAATAACTGGTACTCACGACCTTAAAGATTATCCTATAAGCGAGATACGTAAGTTTATCGATTGGACATTCTTCTTCCACACATGGCGTATTGCTGGCTCGTTTAAGGGTATAACCGAAGTTACCGACGAAAAAAGCAAAAAAGAGTGGCTAAGCAGGTTTACTGATGAAGATAACCTCAACAAGGCAGAAGAGGCATTAAAACTGTTTCTTGACGCACAAAAGATGCTGGATGAGATAGAGGAGAAGAAGATGCTGATAGCCAATGCAGTATTTGGAATTTACCCGGCCAACACCATTGGTGACGATATTGTGGTCTATACCGACGAGAGCCGAAAAGAGGTGAGGACAGTATTCCACCAGATGCGCGAACAACAGGAGAAAGCAGGAAAAGCGGTTTACCACTCACTATCCGACTTTGTAGCACCTGTAGGTTACAGTGATTATGTGGGAGGATTTGCCGTTACTACCGGTGTTGGTATTGAAAAGTGGCTCGAACAATTTGAGGCTGAAGGAGATGACTATAGTAGCATAATGCTCAAATCGCTGGCCGACAGGCTTGCTGAGGCATTTGCCGAGCTGTTACACTACCGTGTACGTACCGAATTTTGGGGATATGCACCCGACGAACCATTTGATACAGAGAGTTTTGTAAGGGAACGATACCGAGGTATAAGGCCTGCACTTGGTTATCCTGCTTGTCCGGATCATAGCGAAAAGCGCACACTTTTCGATCTGATAGAGGCCGAAAAGAGAGCCGGAGTAACACTTACAGAGCACTTCAGCATGTATCCCAATGCGGCAGTAAGCGGAATCTATTTTGCTCATCCTGAGGCCATTTACTTTGGAGTAGGCAAGATTGGCCATGACCAGATTGAAGATTTGGCACGACGCAAAAATATTTCGGCCGAAAAATTGATGAAATGGATACCTCTGAATATCAGCGATAAAAGATAAATTAATAACCTGAAACTAAAATAAAGGAGACATCAGTAAAAATGACTGTAGCAGAACTATTACGAAACCGGAAGCAGACAGCCTTTTCGCTCGAACTTCTTCCTCCGCTAAAGGGAAACGACATCAACAAGGTATTCAATACCATTGAGACTTTAAAAGAGTTTAACCCTTTGTATATCAACATAACATCTCATCGTGACGAGGTTGTGTATAAAGACAAGACAGGAGGCATTTACGAACGCCAGGTGACACGCAAACGACCTGGCACAGTGGCTATAGCGGCATCGATACTACACAAATACTCGATTCCTGTGGTGCCACACATTATTTGTGCAGGCTTTACAAAAAGTGAAACAGAATATGCACTAATTGACCTCAACTTTTTGGGAATACATGACGTATTGCTGCTGCGGGGCGACAACTCAAACAAAGAGAGATTCAAAGCAGTTGAAGATGAGTGTAATAGCTATGCTTACGACCTTATAAACCAGGTGAACGACCTCAACAATGGCAAATTCCTTGATGGTACACTTATCGAACCATTTGAGACCCGCTTCAGCTACGGTGTGGCAGGCTACCCCGAGAAACACGAGGAGGCTCCCAACCTGGACTCGGATATGTACTGGCTAAAGAAAAAAGTAGAGGCCGGAGCTGAATACATTGTAACCCAGATGTTTTTCGACAACAATAAATACTTTGAATTCGTAGATAAATGTCGCGCTGCAGGAATTACCGTTCCAATAGTTCCTGGTGTAAAACCAATTACGTTGATGAACCAACTCACTGTCTTGCCAAAGATATTCCATGTAGATATTCCTGAAAATTTTGCAAAAGAGCTGCGTAAATGCAAAACCGACAGTGATGCCAAAGAAGTGGGAGTGGAGTGGGGAATCCAACAGACCAAAGAACTGATAGCCAACAATGTACCAACAGTTCATTTTTATACAATGATGGCTACACAAAGCGTACATCGTATTGCCAAAGAGGTATATTAATAAAATAATAGAACATAGAAAGCTGCCTTAAAGGGCGGCTTTTTTTATTTGTCATTTAATCCATACAATACTAAAAAAACTAACCCAACTTCAACACAAAAAAGTTTTTTTGCCCTTTTTTGAGGGTAAAAAAATCATAACTCGCTGATTATTAAATACA
>JBDHYT010000266.1:0-4688 GCA_039811485.1 Marinilabiliaceae bacterium
GATGTTCTTTAATGCTCTCTGGCGACACCAGCCCTGAATCATATCGTTTTTCGTCCAGTCGTTCAGTATATCCACCAGAACAGGGTGATGCTCCAGTGTTTTCCGGTCAATCCAGGTTTCGGCCGGTGAGCCTCCTGCAGCTATCTGTATTATGCCGATAGGAATACTGGTTTTGCTCTCTGTCTCTTTAGCAAAGTGGTAGGCCACTGCCGACAGGTTCTTTACTGCTTCGGGAGTGCATTTTTGCCACCGGCCCTCAAAATAGTTGAGGTTGTTAATCCGTTCCAGGGTTACTGTATCCCACGATGTGTCGGTTGTTTTAGCAAAGCCCTGGTAGTTCAGTATCCTGATGTTGCTGTTTGTGGCATTTTCTGTCTCTTTCTTGCCTCCTTCCGATTGGATAAGAGGGAACTCCATGTTTGATTGTCCGCTCGCAATCCATAAATCACCTGTAATAAGGTTACTGAAGGTGAATTTTTTTTCATTGCTGATAATTTCAATGCTGCAGTTTATGCCGGCATCCATAGGCGGGAACAGAACTTTCCACTGGCCGTTTTCATCGGTAGTCGTGACCCGTGTCTGGTTGTTAAGCTTTACTGTAATCTCGTCACCTCTGTTGGTAACACCATATACAGGTATTGGCTGTTTTTGCTGAAGAACCATGTTGTCACCAAAAACAGGGTCGGGTTTTAATCCTCCGAAATCGCCAGTGATTGCCGAGTAAACCGTTTTTGCAATTATTCCAGCTCCTGTTTTATTTGGGTGAAGCGCATCGGGGAATAGTTGCGGATAGCGGTATAGAGGTGTGTGAAGGTCGATAAGCCTGACCTTTTCAATTTCGGCCACTTTCTCTATAGCGCTCTGTATCTGCCAGAACCACTCTCTGGTGCCTGATTTGAATCTGGGATGACGGTTGTAGATTGGGGTCATTCTGCAAATCATCACCTCCGATTGGCTGCCGTCAGCCTTTCTGAAACTGTTGATCAGGTTGCGGTAGTCGGATATGAACTCATCACGGTAGTTTGGCCAGTTGCGCGGGTCGGTGTCGTTAAGTCCAAGATGGATGATGACTATATCGGGTTTGAAATCAAGGGCTTTACGGTAAGCCTCCTGCTCGGTGTAAGGGCGGTGTCCCTTTGTTAAAAGGGTTGCACCGCTATGTCCTAAATTTCCAACCTGATAGTCATTACCCAGAAGTTCCTGAAGCTGGGCAGGATAGCTTTCGGTCTCCCTGTTTTGTAATCCATATCCGTAAGTTACACTGTTGCCTACGCATGCCACTTTTATCTTAGCATGACTCAGCGTCAGCCAAAAGAGGGTAAAAAATAGTATTGTTACTTTTTTCATAACATGTTATTATTTCAGCTTTTTATCGGGCGAATATATCAGTCCCGGTGTCTCCTGTTTGCCGTCGGGTGTTACAAACACTGCTGTGAACATCCATTTTACGAGCCTTACCTCACGTGTGCTGAACTGACCAATAGGCAGTTTGATTAAAACTTTGTTCCAGCCTTTGTTGAGTTTCACCTCAATTGGTTTTCGCACCTCAAAGTTCTCGTTTGCCAGCGGTATTTCGTTGGTGTGAACAGAGTGGTTGTTAATCCATTGTGGAGGAAGTATCTCATTGTCGTTTAGCCATATTCTGCTTTCACGGTTATCCCACTTTCCGGCCGGTGGCGGAAGGTCCTTTTCCGAACGGCTGTAGTTCTGGAAGTTAACCCACATTCCGGTTGTCTGATCTTTGGGCGAATATACCCATGTGTATGCATAAGCTGTGTGGTTGGGTTGCGGATTGTCGTAAAACGACGGCACAGTACCGCCCCATACATGGCGCAGATATATTGCAGCTCCGTTTACATCTTTTGTGTTGTAGGTATTACCGTTGTAATCGTAGCTGCTGCTCAGTTCCGTTTCCGGAGGAAATATACGTGTCAGCTCTCCTTCATTTGGGAATGCATCTGTTATTCTCCATCTTACATCGTGCTGTTTTACGTATGCAAAAGGCAGATTGCTGAAATAGCGTGCTTTCATTGCCAATATACGGTTCTCGAAGTCGGCAAACTGGCGGTAACCCTCTGTTCCTTCAGGATCCATCATCACTCCTTTTTCATAAAAATAATTCTCGCCACCGCCACGCCATGTCCTTTCGGCAAGGGTGAGGGCCGATGGGTAGAAGTTGTTCTGAATAAGCAGCTCCTTAGTATTTCTTACGTTACGGTCGTTCCAGAGTGCAATAATTGAACCCGCAATCTGGTCAGTCCCCTGCTTTTCGCCGGCTATGTTGCTGTAGAAAAGGCCCACAAGGTCGGCAAATGCATCAAAGTGGTTGATGTAGTGAAGGCGCGAATCGATTGCCGGCACTCCGGGTGTTGGTTTGCCGCGGTAGCTCCACATCTGGGTCATGTCAATCTCGCCTGCTTTATAGTTCCAACCAGGGTTCCAAGAGATTACCTTTTTTCCTTTGGCTCTTATGTATTCCACCATTTCCGGGACAAATGACGGATTGGTAAAGGCAACTTCATCGGTGCCGATATGGAGGTAGGGCAGGTCTTCAAAAGTTTCGCATACCTCGTTGATAAGCAATTTCAGTAGTTTCATCCCTTCGGGCGACTGCATATCGTGACGCAGTGCCTTACGGAAGGCAGCACTGTGGCCGGGCATATCAATCTCGGGAATCAGGAGCACGTTGTGTTCTTTACAGAAAGCTGCCAGATCTTTTGCCTCCTCTATGGTGTAGAATTTGCCGGGCAGCCTCACCATATTTACCGAGTCGTTAATCATGGGGAACAGTTTGCTTTCGAGTCTCCATGCCAGGTCTTCGGTAAGGTGCCAGTGAAATACGTTGATTTTGAATGAAGAGAGTAGTTTTATCTCCTTTTTGAGTTCATCAACGGGTATGAAGCCACGGCCTGTATCGTGCATGAATCCACGGATGCGGAATGCAGGCCAGTCGGTGATGCTGCATTGCGGCACAGTTATTTTGCCGTTTTTAACCGTCATCAGCTGTCCCAGGGTCTGCAGTGCCCAGTACTCACCTTCGGGAGCTGTTGATTCAATGGTTATACTGCCTGAAGTTACAGTAAGCCGGTATGCTTCATTTTGATTTACAGACGCTTCGTTTATGGATGCAACTCGTTTAAGAATGATTTTTTTTGAAGACCGGGCATTAATTGGAATACCGTTTCCCTTCAGGAACGATTCAACTGTTTTAAGGTCGTTATCGCTCTCAGGTTTAACTGACGATGCAGTGAAACTTCCTTTTTGCCAGTTTACCTGCTGTGGCAGGGGTAGAAGTGGCGGATTATTCTGAGCATTTACAGGCATCAGAACTATAAGCATAAACACCACGCATATTGCTATGCATGGTGTTATTTTGCTTACAATGCCTTTTTTATTTAACAGGCTTGTATTCATGTTGTTAGTGATTAGCAGGATTTAAGATGTCGCTTATTTTAATCTTCTGGAATATCATATCGTGCGACCCTTCGTAGATGATACCGATGGTGTTTTCGTCAATGGGCGACAGGCATGAATATCCGAATCCATGGTCCTGATTTAGTAGCAGGTGATATTCAGCAGGCCATGTTTTACCTTCATCAAGACTCACTTTAATTGTCATCTTGTTGCGGTTGTACTTGTCATTTGGATTTGAGAAGAACAGTACTTTCTGAGTCTTGCCGTTTACATTTGCATCAACAGCCAGCAAACTTGCCATGCAGTTTGACTCAGGCAGTGCATGGTTTGATGACTGATGCAGTGTCCATGTTTTTCCCAGGTCTCTGGTTATTGCTACGGCACGTCCGTTGGTGTCATCTTTTTTAATGCGGTTAAGGTCGTCGCGCATATTCAGCATCAGGCTGCCATCCGACAGCTGAACCACCTGTGCCTCTGTGGTGTTGTCCTTTGCACCGGTTCCGATTGTCCATGTCTTACCCTCATCCTTGCTCCAGATGATGGTTGAGAACGGGGTGTACTGGCCACCGTCGATTGCTTTTTTGCCGATATCCTCCTTGAACTGGGCTGGGAACACGATGGTACCATCTTTCATTGTTATTCCGCGTCCGGGACCCTGAAGCAGTAACTGCCATTTTGAGTCTTTAATCTGTTCAGTGATGTTTATTGGCTCTGACCATGTAAGACCGTCGTCGGTACTTTTTACCAGCATAAACTGGCCTGTCTCGCCCGGTTTCATGCCCGGTTTCGATGCCCACCATGCCATCTGGTCTTTAGATCCGCCACTCATCCACATGGCAGCCACCCAGATGGTTTTTGTTTTTGTGTCGAACATAACGCTTGGGTCGGTAACTCCGTTAAGACTTTCGTGCAGACCGCCCCAGTTTTTCATGTCCATTATAACCTTCATAGGCTCCCAGGTCTGGCCGCCATCGGTGCTTCGGTTCATCCCTATCTTAATTCTTCCCTGAAGATCCTTGCTGTTGTCGTAGCGGTTATCGAATACAGTAATTAGTGTTCCTTTATCGGTGGTTGTCATGCCCGGTATTCGGTATGTATGGCAGTTATCCTCACCTGCAGCACGCAGCAAGTAGGCCAGGCGAACTTTTTTATTGCTGTTCTCAGGTTTTGCCGTTAGTGTCGATTTATCGGCCATCTTGGCCGTGATATCGCCAATATAGAAAGTCTTCTCTATGTTGGCATTTGTGGTGGGAGAGAGGCTTATAGTAAACCAG
>JBDHYT010000267.1:0-4681 GCA_039811485.1 Marinilabiliaceae bacterium
ACAATATTGTGACCATCGACAAATACTCTAACCCATCCAAGAGTTTCTGGAACTCGGGTGGAGGCGGAATGTACTATCCGGGAGCAAAAATTGGCGATATATGGGGTTATACAACCGTAGGAATTGCAAAAACAGATGCACAGATGCAGAATCACCTAAACTCGTTGAATAATGGCGGTCAATCAGCCCTTGGCAGCAACTGGGGTGCCGGTGATATTATGTATAAAGATCTTAACGGTGACGGTAAAATTGATGCCGGCACAAGAACCCTGGCCAACAGTGGTGACGTGTCGAAAATCGGTAACTCTACGCCACGCTACAACTTTGGCCTCAATATCGATGCTGCCTACAAAGGTTTCGACCTGAAATTATTTACACAAGGTACGCTTAAGCGCGATTATATGCCCGATGGCGGTTCTACCGTGTTCTGGGGTGCAGTGGGATACTGGCAGACCAACTTCTTCAAGCCACACCTGGACTATTTCCGTCCGGAGGGAACTACAAGCGAGCTTGGTGCCAATGTTAACGGTTATTTCCCCAAGCCAATGCCAAGCGGCCGTAACCGTAATCCGCAGACACGGTATATGCAGAATGCTGCCTATGCACGTCTGAAAAACGTTACCCTTGGTTATACGCTGCCATCGTCAATCACCGAAAAGGTTAAGATATCAAACCTGCGTCTCTTTGTGTCGGGTGAGAACCTGCTTACCATCACCGACCTTATCGATACCTTCGACCCCGAAACTGTGGGCGTAGGTAACTGGGATGGAGCTACTTACCCATTGTCGAAGACCTTCTCGTTCGGTCTTAGTGTAACACTTTAATTTTTTAAAAAAAGATTGTATCATGAAGAAAAATATAGGAATATCGCTTCTGGTGCTGTTAGTGGCAGTTCTCAGCAGCTGTAATTCATTTCTCGACAGGGAGCCACTCGATAAGGTGATACCCAAAATGTACTTCAAAACGGCCAACGACCTTGCTGCTTATACAGTGAATAACTACTCGTTTCAGACCGTTGACGGATCATACGGAATAGGTCTCTTTGGCTACGACAACTATACCGACAACCAGGCCGGACCCGACTATCCAACCTTCTGGATGCCGGGCGAGAAAAAAGTGCCTGCGGGTGTGGGTGCATGGTCGTGGGGTAATATCCGCTCGTGCAACTACTTCTTCGAGAATGTGTTGCCCAACTACGAAGCCGGCATCATTGGTGGTAACCAGGAGCATGTTAAACACTATATTGGTGAGATGTATCTTATACGTGCCTACAACTACTACCAGAAATTATCAGCATTTGGCGATTTCCCTATTGTCACCGAGGTACTTCCCGATGAGGAGCTTGTGCTTGTGAACAAGAGCAAAAGGATGCCACGCAACAAAGTAGCACGTTTCATTCTCGACGACCTTCAGAAGGCCATCGATATGCTTATGGAGACACCTCCGGGAGGCAAAAACCGTATTTCGAAAAATGTGGCTCACCTGCTTCGTGCCCGCGTGGCACTATTCGAAGCTACATGGGAGAAATACCATAAAGGTACGGCATTTGTGCCGGGCGGTGCCGGATGGCCGGGTAACAGTGCCGATATTGCAGGATTCAATATCGACTCCGAAATAGATTTCTTCCTTGGTGAAGCAATGAAAGATGCCAAAATTGTGGGCGACAAGATGGTTAACAATCTGGCTCAGAACACCGATACCCCCGAAGGTATGGATGCTGCCCTTAAATCGATTAACCCATATTATTCACTCTTCTGCGACGAAAATATGGAGCAGTTCGACGAGATTTTGATGTGGCGTCAGTTCAAAAAGAGTGTGGGCGTGGTGAACAACCTGCAGATGGAACTTGAGCGTAATGGTGGCGGTTCGGGCTGGACACGTGGTATGGTTAACTCATTCCTGATGCGCAACGGCTTGCCAATATATGATGCAGGCTCGGGTTACGATGCAGAGTGGGAGAAGCAGGGTATTAACAAAACCCTTGAAGGACGAGACTCCCGTATTCAGATATTTACCAAAAAACCCGGTGACGTAAACTATTTCACCACCGATGGCGATGCCGACCGCACATCTATTGGTCTGGTGTTTGGCGATAGAAACTCGCTTGCCACAACAGGTTTTATTGTGAAAAAAGGTAAGCACTATTCGCCTCTTATGGCTATGAACCACGATCAGGGTACAAGCGGCGGTATCGTATTCCGTGGTGCCGAGGCTCTGCTTATCTATATGGAGGCTTCGTACCTCAAAAACAATAATATAGATGCAACAGCCGAAGGTTACTGGAAAGCACTGCGCAAGAGAGCCAAGGTTGACGAGGACTTCAATAAAACAATTGCTGCCACAGTGATGACCGAAGAGGCTAAGGGCGACTTTGGTGCATACTCGCATGGAAGCCTTGTTGATGCAACTCTGTACAACATCCGCCGCGAGCGTCGTAATGAGCTTTGTGGTGAGGCATTCCGCTGGGAAGATCTTAAGCGCTGGAGAGCCATGGATCAGTTTAAATCGACTCCTTATGTGGTTGAAGGTATGCTGTTCTGGGGTAGCGTGTATGAAACCGAGCTTGACGGCAAATACAAAGTTGGCGAAAATATGTCGGCAAAAGAGACAAGCAACTACCTGCTGCCTTATATGAAGATGTTGAACAACAACAATATAGCCAAACAAGGCGGTTTCAAGTTCACACCGGCCCACTATCTTGAGCCAATCGGTATGGATGTGTTCCGCCTGACTGCCAGCGATAAAAACAATTTCAACAGTTCTAACGTATATCAAAATCCGGGATGGAGCACAACAGCTCAGACAGGTCCTTCGGATGTTGAATAATCGATTGGATTGATAACCTTAAAAAGCTGCCGGCGAAAACTGGCAGCTTTTTTGATGTATAAATCTGTTTGAAACATTACAGTATGTCTGAAAAACAAAAACCTTCTGTCATCCAGTGGCTCCCGGTTGTAGGGATGGCTATTGCAGCCTTTGTCTTTAACACTACCGAGTTTGCACCAATTGCCCTGTTGAGCGATATGGCTGCCGACCTTGGTGTTACCAAAGCCGAGGCAGGCCTCCTGATAACCATCTATGCCTGGGTGGTGGCACTCACGTCGTTGCCGCTGATCCTCATCTTTGGACGCTATGAACGCCGGCGGCTGATGCTGGTTTTGCTGGTTTTGTTTGTTTTCAGTCATATACTGTCCTGGCAGTCGTATAGCTACTCTGTGTTGCTGGCCTCCAGGCTTATTATTGCCGGTGTTCATGCCATATTCTGGTCCATAGCACCTTCAATGGCAGTGGAGTTGGCACCCAAGGGCTACAGGTCTGTTGCTTTGGGAGTTATGGCTACGGGATCGTCGCTTGCCACAGTGCTGGGGCTTCCCTTTGGGCGTACCGTAGGTCTCTACTTCGGATGGCGCATCACCTTTCTGCTTATTGGCGGCATTGCCTTGCTACTCCTTATCCTTCTGATGTTTATCCTTCCCAGGATGAAAAACCAGGATGCCGGCTCGGTGAAAAGCCTTCCCCTGCTATTTAAAAACAAAGCGTTGATGGGACTCTATTTTCTTACGGCAGTAATCGTCACCGCCCATTTTACCGGCTATACATATATCGAACCGTTTATGCTTAACGTGGCCGGGCTGGAAGAGAATGTGGCCACAGCAGGCTTGCTGGTGTTTGGAATGGCAGGGTTGATAGGCAACTACATATTTGCCCGCTATAACGACGGATATTCGCGTTTTCTCACCCCCACTGGCATTATAGGCATCACATTGTCGCTTTTGCTGATGTATCTGATGTCGGCCACCGTTACGTCGATGTTTATGCTTTGTGTGATATGGGGTGTTTTTATCATGATTTTCAATCTTATTTTCCAGGAGGCCATAATCCGGTTGGTACCCACAGCCACAGCCATCGCCATGGGTATATACTCCGGAATCTATAATGTGGGCATTGGCTCAGGTGCCCTTGTCGGTGGAAGGGTTGGCGAGTATGCAGGTATTGGGAACGTCGGTTTTGCAGGCTTTTTTATAGGTATGGCAGCCATAATTTTCTACTTCCTGTATCTCAGGCGGTATTTCTTCAAAAAGGTGGGTTGACACTTGCTTTATCATCAAAAAAAAGAGACTGAACCCAATGGTTGCCTCTTTGTACTGCATTGATTATCAGACTGGTTATTTTGCTTTTAGGTTGGTCCCCGGCCTGAAGCCCTTTAGAAAATCAACCGTCTTCATCCGCTTTTTGCCTGCCAGCTGAAGGTCGGTAATCTCTAATGCGCCATCCGAAGTGTTGATGGAAAGATGTGATTTCCCGTCGGTTACAACATCTCCTGTTGCACCGCTCTTTTTTGCTGCCGGTCTGGTTTCAAATATCTTGATGCTGAATGTCTGACCTTCGTCGTTGCCAAGCTCACACCAGGCAGCAGGATATGGCGACAATCCTCTTATCAGATTAAATATGGCCGTTGTGCTGTTGTTCCAGTTGATGCGGCCATCCTCTTTGAACAGCTTCGGAGCCGGTTTCAGTGCAGCCTCATCGGCAATGGCACTCTGCTCAGTTACCACCACATTATCGGCCGCAATCGCACTCACAGTCTTAACTATCAGCCGGGCTCCAATATGCATCAGCCGGTCGTGAACCGTGCCTGCATTATCATCGGGTGTAATATCTGTCTTTTCGCTGAAAATTA
>JBDHYT010000268.1:0-4678 GCA_039811485.1 Marinilabiliaceae bacterium
GTCAGCTGGCATTTATGCTGCAAATACCAACCAATGCCGAAATTGCAGCCCATCATCAGCATTATCACTACCTGCTCGATATCGGAATATGGGTGCTGAGCGACCGTGCTGTTGATGTGCTGATGAAAAAGTGTGGCTGGAGTGGTGATAAACAGCAGTTTATCAACAATATGGCCGGTAATTATGATTTGTATGGCGAGTTTGGTCTGGCATTGGGAACTAATCCCACATCAGCCGATGATGATATATCGCCGCTCTCGGTGGCTGTGGTTACACTTGAGAACGGGGAGTTCTTTCACTTTGGCAAAAATATCGAACTTATTGAATCAACCGAAAGGCTTCAGAATCTGATTGTTGACCAGCGTGAGATATGGCACAAAAAGATAAAGCCGCATCCTTCAATATTTATCCAGAATTGCAACAGCTCTGTGGCTCTTAAGCCAACCTCGCGCAATCTATGGCTCGAAAATTCATGCCTTCCTTCGGGATGGGATCTTTCTGAAAACCATATTATTACAGGAATCCCTCATAATATCTGGAATGTTAAACTGCCGGCAGGTATATGTCTCGACATGATTCCTGTGGGTGATGATAACCTCTATGCTATTCGTCCGTATGGCTTTAATGATTCTTTTAAGGGCGGAGCCGGACTGGAATCAACACAATGGATGAACAGATCTGCTGCTGAGTGGTTTGCCAAACGTGACATGGCTCTTCCGTTTGATGCAGAGACCGATTTACAGCAGTCACCGCTCTTTGTGGTGTTGCCACTGGATGATATTGATGAAGGATTTATTGACTGGTTGATTTCTGAGAATCCAGTTCATTCAGATATTTATAAAGAGAAGTATCTGAATGGCAGGCGACTGTCTGCTTCACAGATCTGCCTTGAGGCCAATCTCAAGCGTGTATATGGACAGCGTAAATCCTTTATGGTTAATGCTATAAGCAGGTTGGCAGCCAATCATAAAAACAGCATATTCTATCAGCTTGATCTTGTAAAACTTTCGGCAATTGTAGCCGATAATGGTATAGATGTGGCTCAATCCACAGATATAGAAGGAGTTCAGCTCGCAAGTGACTATATGCTGCGTTCACGTATTGCTTCCCGCCGTGGTGAGGATGGCGAAGAGTTTAAGAGCAAGGCGTTTGAAGAACTTCAACGTTCGGTTCTGGCAATTCATGGCTTCAACCCCAAATTACCGTGCCTGAATGTGAAGGACGACCAGATTGTGTGGGGGCGTAGTCCGCTCCGTATCGATATTGGAGGCGGATGGAGCGACACTCCTCCGTACTGCTTTATAAACGGTGGTGCGGTGGTGAATGTGGCCATCGAAATAAACGGTCAGCCGCCTATTCAGGTATTTGTCAAACCCAATAGTGAATATAAGATAGTCATCAATTCAATCGATCTTGGTGAGAAGGAGGTTGTGACTAACTATGCTGAGTTGGAGAACTATCATGTTGTGGGCTCTCCGTTCAGTATTCCCAAGGCAGCCTTGTGTCTGGTTGGTTTTCACAACCGTTTTGCAGCCGACAGTGTGGAAACTCTTGAGGAGAGACTGCGTAATTTTGGATCGGGTATTGAGATTTCAATCCTTTCGGCAGTGCCCAAGGGATCGGGACTGGGAACCAGCTCAATACTTGCTGCTACTATTCTGGGTACTCTTTCGGAGTTTTGTGCTCTTGAATGGGATAAAATCGAGATATGCAACAAGACTCTTGCCCTTGAACAGCTGCTTACGACCGGTGGCGGCTGGCAGGATCAGCTTGGCGGTGTGCTTCATGGCATCAAGCTGATAGAGACCTCGCCGGGTTTTGACCAGACTCCTGTTGTGAGGTGGTTGCCTGCCGATGTGTTCGAATCACCCAAAACAAGCGGAACTTTCCTGCTTTACTACACCGGTATTACCCGTACTGCCAAGAATATTCTTGCCGAAATTGTGCAGGGAATGTTCCTGAATTCATCACGCCATTTGTCAACTCTTAATAAGATTAAGAATCATGCCGGTGAGGTGTTCGACGTTGTGATGCGTGGCGACCATGCAATGTTTGCCAGAGCGGTTGCCCGTTCGTGGGAGCTTAATAATGAGCTTGATGAGGGTACTTCTACTCCCGAAATCGAACGGATGATATCAATGGTAAAAGAGCATCTGCTTGGATTTAAGCTTCTTGGTGCAGGTGGTGGCGGTTTTATGCTGATGATTGCCAAAGACCTTGAAGCAGCAGCCAGAGTGCGTGATTTATTTGAGAAAAATCCTGTGAACAATAAGGCCCGTTTTGTGGATATGACGGTATCGAAAACAGGTTTTGTGGTGACGAAAAGCTAAAACAGTTGACAGTTGACAGTTGACAGTTGACAGTTGAGAGTGGAAAGTGGAAAGTGTGAGTCCCGATAGTCATCGGGATGAGAGTTGAGAGTGGAGAATGGAGAGGTGAGAGTTTGAATGGTTTAATAGTTAAAGAGTGGAATAGTTGAAGAGACAAATAAGTATCTGGATTTATGAAAGTCAACCAACCTTCCATTGTCAATCAACCTTCCATCGTCGGCAGACATGGAAGCGTTGATTTAAGAAGATAAACGATGGAGTGCTTCGTCATGGTGAGCCTGTCGAACCATGTTTTTACTTATTTGCCTGCAGGGCAGTACATTAAAAGTCCCGTAGGGACGAAATGTTGGTAGTATGCAATTATGCTGTTATATCCCGCCCCGTACGGGTCGGAACCACACGGTTAGTTATGTTTGTTACCAGTATGTTGTGCCTGATGGCACATGGTTTTATAATTGAAGATGTGTGGAAATATGTCTTGGGTAATCCCTGTAAGGATCGGGGTGTCGCCCCATGATTTATACAAGGCTTTTGATTTTAATTTATTCGTTTAATTCGTGTGATTAGTGGATTTTAATCCGTGGATAATAACAAAAAAACAGTAACAATGAGTGAAAAAGGATATTTAGTTAAGCCTCATTCAGAATCAAGACGTCGTTATGTGCAGATTCTTGATTTAAAGGATGATAAAGAGTTGATTGAGGAGTACAGGTACTACCACGACAAAGGTATATGGCCTGAGATTGTTGCCGACCTGAAAAATGTTGGTATCTGTGATATGGAGATATATCTTGCAGGAAACCGCATGGTGATGATTGTTGAGACACCTGAGGATTTTGACTTTGATGCCGAAATGACCAAAATGGGAAGCTCAGCCAAACAGCAGGAGTGGGAGGAGTTTATGTGGCGTTTTCAGCAAAAGCTGCCATGGATAACCGATGATACAAAATGGGTTGAAACTGAGCGTATTTTCTCGTTGGTTGAGAAGTAACTAAATCTTTTTAGCCTGGGTAATTAAGCCATTCATTGTCCCTTGTCCCTTGTCAATTGATTAAGTCCGGCTTGAGGACAAAACCTCTAAAATAGTTCACGCGAAGACCGCTAACAACCCATAAGATTGATTAAAGTCCACTAATTACTCTAATTAACACGAATAAAATAATATCAACGACATTACATAAATAAACCACATAGAAACATAGGGTGCATAGCCTGAAACGAAGCAATGTTTGGTTATTAAGGAGTCCTAGATACACAGAGATTATCTGCCTGGCAGGCAGATTTTTCCCAACACTGTCAATTATCATTATCCAATGACTTAAACCCTCAACTGAACACATTAAAAATTGTCAATTATTGAAACCTCCTGCCTTGGCTGCGAGCCTTAGAACTATCTCGTAGTGGAGCTGAGTAAAACGAAATACTGTTTGAGGTTCGGCAACCTACTCCTTCTATGTTGTATTCCAAATTTTTCACACATTATTTTCATCCTTTCTTTTATAGCATTATCTTTATAGACAAGAAGTTGAAGAGGAAGCAAGCTCTGCTGGGGAGCAACTTGTGAGCAATAGACTTCTAGCGTTACACTGTAACACACTTTAAGAGGGCGGCATTTGTTGTCCTCTTTTTGCTGTTACAGGTATCGCCCTATGGCTAAGAAAACCCTTAGCAAGTAATATAATTCCTATGAAAACAACCTTCTATCAGTAGTCAAACGCTACATAGTCCTACTTCAGTTTCAATAGGTAAAGAGCCGCAATCTCGTTAAGCAGTCAATGCTGCAAGGGGTAGTAAGCGGTCACTTTAAATATAATTGTTTTCAGGAACTTATAATATTGTCTGTAGCACATATGGCCTTTGGTCTCTTAATGCATAATAAATGCGGTTTAATAATTTTCTTGCAATTCTTATGATTGCTTTATTAGGTTCCATACGTCTAACCAGCTTACTATATGATAAAGAAAGTGCAGGATCAGTTCTTGCTGCAACCCATGCATTTTCAATCAGCATTTTTTTCAGTATCTTATTGCCTCTAAATGTAATCTCTCCGGTATACGATTTATCGCCCGAACTATGTCGGTTAGGAATAACACCTATGAAACCAGCCAAGTGATCAGTATTTTTAAACCTGTCAATGGAATCGATCTCGATTAGAAATATTATAGCAGAGAGTAACACAATACCTGGGACTGATGTCAATATTTTAATGTTCTGAGCAAATTTTTCTTGTTTAGACACATCTCTTAATTCTCTTAAAACATTCAACAAAAGCATACGTTGATGTTCTACAGATTCAATGAGGATATTTTTTGCCATTCTCATGGTTCCATATTGAAGGCATAAATCTT
>JBDHYT010000269.1:0-4673 GCA_039811485.1 Marinilabiliaceae bacterium
TATCTCATCGAAGAAAAGAATTTTAATTCCCCTTTTCTCTATTTCTTTATGAAGACGGGAAAGATCGCCAGTGTCAAAGGCTGATAGACGTATATCATCAAAATTAAGGTATATCGCATCTTGATAATCTCTTCGGAGTAACTGCAATAGGAGTGTACTTTTCCCACACCGACGTATTCCTGTTATGATAGTGGCAAAAGCCTCTACTACGGGTATATCTGCTAATGCTTCGCGAGTAAATCCTGAATCTTGCATTAGGAAGGTTTCTCTCTGTGAGTCTATTACTAATGCGATTTCTTCTTGTCTTATCATGCTTTGCAATATATTAACCAACTTCTTTCAGTATAAAAGTATGAAATCTTTTAGTATAATGAAAGATGTTGATGGTAAAATAAAGTAGTCATAAGACACAGAACATTGAAACATTTAAAAATTAAGGCTTATCACATTGATTATTTGGGAGTTCATAACTTTCTCAATGGTTTTATTCTCAAGAAATCCTGCCTAACAGGCAGATTCTCGACTCGTGCTATACCTTGGGTCGATGACCCAAGGTTATGAAGATATGACCTTTCAGGTCTATTGGTGGCACGCTAAAAGTAACAACTTTACATAATGTAAATCGACATGAAATGCCACACCATGCATAACCGTGGGTTTCAACCCACGGTGCACGACCACAAGATCTACTGCCCGTAGTGGCAGCACAAAAGATGAGAGAGAAGCACGAAAGGCAATATCGTATTACCATTCTGTTGTCGCTCTGCGGCTTTTTCATACTGGCTACTGGCTACTGGCTATCCTCAATAATCTCACCCCATGCGGGGCTTACCTTCTGCTTGGCTTATTACCGTAAGCTGCGCTCCGCTTGCATACGGTTACTGATGATATATCCCCGGCGGGGAATTGCCTCTTGTCTTAATGCAATTAGTCGTGAATTACATGTTATCTTGGAGTTTTTTATACCATTAACTATTTTGCTCTGTCGCTTGACTGATGTTTGTTAATTTCCTGCAAGAACCTTTTCGATATCATAGTGGCCAAAAGTTATTACTTTAGGCTAATACGATATTTGTATATATCTTTAAAACAAAAACATGTTTGTTCGGACAATTCAAGATTCGATAAATTCTAAGCTTAACCAAGGGAAGGCTATAGTTGTAGTTGGTGCCCGGCAAGTTGGGAAAACAACATTACTTAACGAAGTACTTAAGTCTAAGGATTTTTTATTTCTCGATGCAGACGATCCTGTTATACGTAGATTTTTGCATAGCCCCACGACAGAGCAGATAAGGACAATTATTGGCAATTATAAATATGTTTTCTTGGACGAGGCTCAACGAATACCGGATATTGGGATGACATTAAAAATCATTACCGATCAGTTTAAGGATGTACAGCTTTTGGTAAGTAGTTCATCTTCATTTGATTTGGGTAATGTTCTAAATGAACCACTGACTGGACGGAAATTGGAGTACATTCTGTTTCCTATTTCATGGGAAGAATACGAAAACAAGATTGGGTTGCTAAAAGCTGAACAACAGCTTGAAAATCGGTTGCTATATGGATTTTATCCCGACGTAATCAATCAACAAGGCAATGAACGTGAGGTTTTAAAGAATCTTGTAAATAGTTATTTGTATCGTGATATTTTGTCCTTTTCTGACATTCGAAAACCGGAAGTTTTGGATAATTTGTTACAGGCTTTAGCCATGCAAATTGGAAGTGAAGTAAATTACAATGAATTATCGCAATTGGTAGGTATTAATAAAATGACGGTTCAAAAGTATATAGATGTTTTAGAGAAAGGTTATGTTGTGTTTAGATTGAATAGCTTTAGCCGGAATTTGCGAAATGAGATAAAACAAAACCGGAAGATTTATTTCTGTGACAATGGTATTCGAAATATGATTATTGGCAATTTTAATCCCCTGGATTTGAGAGTTGATAAAGGGGCATTATGGGAGAACTTTTTGGTGTCGGAAAGGGAAAAACAAAATTTTTACAAGAACACTTTTGCAAAGATGTATTTCTGGAGAACCAAACAGCAGCAGGAGGTTGATTACGTGGAAGATAAAGACGGTCAGGTGACAGGTTTTGAATTTAAGTGGAAAAAAAGGAATTGTGGTTTTCCGCAAACTTTTATAGATGCATATAAAGCTAATGGATTTGTGGTTGACAGGGATAACTTTAGGGATTTTGTCAAAATATAGAATGGTGTTGTGATTTCTTGACGGAGTCATAATCCTTATAGAAGATATCGGGATAGGTCAATGGCTAATACGTTTTGTAAATCAACCCTGCAAGGGTGGGATTATGTGAGTGAAGTTGAACTGTTTACTATTAGCTATTGGCTAAGAGCTAATGGCTAGTAGCTAACAGCTAATATAACAATCCAAGGTTAAGATAATCCAACCCCATGCGGGGCTTATTTAACACTTAGCTTAAATCCGTAAGCTGCGCTTCGCTTGCATACGGTTACTGATGATATATCCCCTGCGGGGAATGGTCTCAAGCTCCGTAATTGTTTTATACTCAGGAAATCCTGCCTAATAGGCAGATAATCTCTGTGTGGTTATGGAGTCATAATTGAAAAATATTGGTCCGTCACTAACTATGCAGCCTATGATTCTCCCGTTCTGACGGGACAAGTTATGTGTTTTTTTATTTATCTTTCATGATGACCTTTGCGCCTTCTTTGTGAACTTTGTGGTTAGAAATACAGTAACCTAATTACCACGAATTTACAGAAAATGTGCTGCCACTTGCGGGCAGAGATTTATGGTTCTACAAGCTCACCATAACACAGTTAAAACATAGCATGTCTCTCCGAGTGACTGTGGACAGGACAGTGATTTGATCACTTCCAGACTTCATGACTCCGGAACTTCATGACTTTTTCAGTATCCCGCCCCTGTAGGGCTTGGGTATTTATAACGAATTTTTAGCAGTACGCTGCGCTTCGCTTACATACGGCTGATGTATTGCGCCACTTAATGGCTTGATTAGCAAACCCTATGGTACAGGTGGCCTTTCACTGTTTGGGACTTCCCGACTCCATGACTTCCCGACCTCGCGACTTATTCATTTTTAAACATTACTTCCTGATTGTTCAACTCTTTACTATCTTAGCTGAAATATTTAAACATAAACCATGACTAACCACCTTATCATTATGGCCGGCGGTGTGGGAAGCCGTTTCTGGCCCATGAGTACACCCAAACAACCTAAGCAGTTTATTGATGTGCTTGGCGTAGGTAAAACACTGTTGCAGCTTACTGCCGAGCGGTTTGGCGATATGTTTACTCCCGACAGGATATGGGTTGTGACCTCGGCCGATTATCGCGATATTGTGAAGGAGCAACTAAGGGGAATCCCCGATGATAATATACTTCTTGAGCCATGTATGCGCAATACTGCACCATGTATAGCTTATGCTGCATGGAAAATTAGCCTTAAGCATCCGGATGCTCTTTTGGTTGTGTCGCCTGCCGACCATTTTGTGGTCGATACCAACGAGTTTCGCCGAGTGATTAATGAAGGTGTTGGGTTTGTTAAAAACTCACATCGGGTGCTGACTCTTGGAATGAAGCCAACACGCCCCGACACCGGTTATGGTTATATCCACTCCGGAAGAGCTGTTGGTGGTACTCATACTCTGGCTGTTCAGGCATTTAAAGAGAAACCAAAACTTGAGGTAGCCCAGCAATATCTTGCCGAAGGTGGATATTACTGGAATGCAGGCCTTTTCCTGTGGCATGCATCTACTGTTAAGGAGTCACTCCGGATGTTTGAACCAGAAATGGCCCGGATAATGGATAATATGTCGTCCCACTTCTATAGTGATGCAGAGCAGGATAGTGTAAACACTCACTTCCCGACGTGTAAGAGCATCTCCATCGACTATGCCGTGATGGAGCGTCTGAAAACGGATGAGGCTAATCCTAATGAAGGTCTTTATGTTCTTCCCGGTGACTTTGGATGGAGCGATCTTGGCACCTGGGGCTCACTATATGCCCGTCTCGAAAAGGACGAGACAGCCAATGCGGTTGTGGGTGATGGTGTTACGATGATAGAGAGTAGCGGATGCATCGTGCGTGCTCCAAAAGGAAAAAGAATGGTTCTTCAGGGGATGGACGATTTCATTGTTGCCGAAGATAATGATGTGCTGATGATATGCAAAAAGGATCAGGAGCAGCGGATTAAGGAGTTCAGCGAAAAGTCAAAGTAACACACTGAGTCCACGGATAAACACTGATTATTTCGGACAGATAACAAGAAAAATCAGGAATACACAAATGAAAACTGTACTTTTAAGAATAACTAAATTTTGAGCTTATGAGTGAAGAGTTGTTGTATGAAGATTTAACTGATAAAATAATTGGTGCATGTCATGAAGTTTTTCGTATTTTGGGCGGAGGATTTGTAGAGCATATTTATCAGGAAGCATTGGCAATAGAGTTAACGTTACGAAATATTCCTTATGAGAAAGAGAAAAAACTAAATGTTGTTTATAAGGGAAAGATGCTTGAACGATATTATATGGCTGACTTCGTTTGTTACGATAAAATTATAGTTGAGTTGAAATCTGTAGATAATTTAATTCCTGAGCATATTGGTCAGGTGTTGAATTACCTTAAGGCTTCCGGACTTCGATTAGGTTTACTTATTAA
>JBDHYT010000270.1:0-4665 GCA_039811485.1 Marinilabiliaceae bacterium
TCTCAAGAGTTTGAACTTGTCATCTCTAAGGGAAATCAATTTCAGGCTAAGCGTATGATTATCAATATTCTTGAGATCAATGACATCAATGATGGTGGTATTCAGCTAACGCCAATCTTCAACGATACCGTTCTTGACGATATTGCTGGTCTTAGTTTTGTTTATAGCTCCGGAGGGTTAACCACTTCGGCAACACAGGTTCTTGATAAACTTGCATCATATATGCTGTCTAACCCCTCGATAGTGCTTAAAATCAATGCTCATACCGAAGCACGAGGCAATAGGTTTGTTAATCTCGATAAATCGCAGAAAATGGCCGAAGATGTTAAGGAGTATCTTGTAAATAAAGGTGTTGAACCCAATAGGCTTATCCCTCGCGGATATGGCGAAAGGTATCTGCTCAACAAGTGTCGCCGCGGTATCTACTGCGATCAGGCCGAGCATGCCAAAAACCGCCGCGTTGAGTTTGCTGTTTGGAATCTGTTGAAATAATCTGTTTTAATTGATGTTATGATGAGAAAATCTCTTATTGTCACCATATTACTGGCCGCCCTTTACTCTGTTGGAGTTTCGGCTCAGGATAAACTTGCCGGCCTTCGCACCAACCGTCGCATTGTCACCATGGATGGTCCACGCGCTCCATATTATAGCATTCAAATTCTGGCACTTAAGGAGCCACCTTCAGATGCGGATTTTTTTAAGTCGTTTGATACGATAAAGGAGTATCCGTGCGAAGATGGCTTTGTGCGCTACTGCGTGGGCGACTATAACTCGGGTGCCGAAGCAATGGCGCAACTCGAAAGTGTTAAAAACCAAGGATATCCCGATGCTTTTGTTGTCAATACCAAGAGGCTTGGTGCCGGTGCGAGTGGTGGAGTCAGCAGTTCGGCAAAACTCGAAATCCGTCCCGATGGTGATTATCTCATTCAGCTTAGCGCATTCCGTTTTCCAGTCTATATCTCATTTTTTAAGCAGTTTGACAGGGTTCTCGAATTTAGAATGAAAGATAAGATATTCAGATATACTACCTTACCGCTTAAGGGTTCTGAAGTAAATCAGGAACTTGCACGGATTAAGCAACTTGGTTATCACGATGCTTTTGTAGTGGAAAAGGATGCCTATATGCCTTTCCGCATAGAATAAAGCACTATATTTGCAATGTAGCAGGCCGGTCTGTCGCCTCGGATTGTTTTCCGGGGAGGAAAGTCCGGGCAATGAAGGGCACCACACTTCCTAACGGGAAGATTCTTAAACGGATAGTAATATAACAGAGAATAACCGCCCGTCGATGACGTGGTAAGGGTGAAAAGGTGGGGTAAGAGCCTACCAGTGGCGGTAGCGATACCGTCAGCTGTATGTCTTGTGGATTGAAAGACCATGTATATCCAGACTGCTTCGGCAACAGGGCTGTCCGCTCTGTCTCTTTCGGGATGTCTGGAGGGGTAGGTCGATTGAGGCTGTGGGTGACCATAGTCCCAGATAAATGACAGACGCTGTACTTAATACTACAGTTACAGAACCCGGCTTACAGGCTTGCTATTTTTTTATTTTAAACTCTACGACGTGTTGCGCAAATTAAATTTTCTAATTCTCTTTTTTACCGAAGGTATATGGCGTTTCAGAAGCGATAACACCGAGAAACGCCAGTTTTTTCTTATCCGCATACTCAGGGTTGTCACTTTGGCTGTTCGCGAGTTTATAACCGACAAATGCACCCAGAAAGCATCTGCACTCACATACTACTCTCTTCTTTCTATTGTGCCTTTGGTTGCCATGGCATTTGGTATTGCCAAGGGATTTGGATTTGAGTCGGCTCTTGAAAATCAACTGATGAAAAGCTTGTATGGTCAAGAGGCTGTGATTGAGTGGATTATGGATTTTGCCCATAAATATCTCAGCTCCATTAAGGGTGGTATGATTGCAGGAGTCGGTTTTGCCATGTTGCTATGGTCCATGATGAACGTACTTGGTAATGTCGAACTTTCGTTTAACGAGATATGGGAGGTAAAGCGTTCGCGCTCAATGGTTCGCAAGTTTAGCGATTATGTGTCTATAATGCTTGTTGGAATTCTCTTTCTCGTTTCATCAGGTAGTATGATTGTAAGTTTTACTGCTTCGGTGGGAGGGATGGAGATGCTGCGTTACGCCTGGCTTATTGCTTCCACCTTGCTTCCTTATCTGCTGACAATCATCATGTTTACCATGCTTTTTTTCATCCTGCCCAATACGAAAGTGAGGTTTTCGTCAGCTCTTGTTGGTGGCATTATATCGGGTGCGCTATTCCTTGTTGTACAGTATTTTTATATCTATTTTCAAGTGGGTATGTCGCGCTACAATGCCATATATGGTAGTTTTGCCGCATTCCCGCTTTTTCTAATCTGGTTGCAAACTTCGTGGCTGATAGTTCTTTTTGGAGCCGAACTATCTTTTGCTTTTCAGAATGCCCGTAATTTTGAGTATGAAAAGGATACACGCCTGATTAGTCCTGCCTATAAAAATGTCATTCTTATTTATATCGGCCAATATATTGTTAAGCGTTTTGAGCGTGGTGAGAGAGCTCCCACTGCCGATGAGATTGTTGTCAACCTCCATCTTCCCGTCAAGTTGGTAATGATGTCGCTCTACGAAATGATAGAGGCCGGCATTATTTCGGAGGTTCACAATCAGAATAACCAGTCCAATTCATACCAGCCGGCAATCGATATCAATAAACTTACTGTAGTCTCGTTTATCAATAAACTTACAAAACACGGTTTTGCCGATTTTCATCAGTCCGATGATGCTGCGATAAGCAGGATTAAGGCGATTATGAGCCATTTTGACGAATCGCTTGTCTCTCAACCAGATAATGTACTCCTTAAAGATATTTGACGTAATACAAAAAGAGGCTGCCCCATTTCTGAGACAGCCTTTATAAGGTACCGCACCGGTTTAGATTATTTAAACTCCTGAAATCAGGATTTGAGTGCATCAAAAAATCGGTAATCTTCCGTATCCAATTGGATATACCCGAAGGTCGAAGCCCGCCCTTTTAATCGATAGCGTCACTCAGGTATTTGATAGTGTTGAGTTTAACAATCAAATAATCCCGACGCGGTATTTCAATGATCTGTTTTGTATCACAAATATACTCATTGTTTGTATTAATGGCAACATCTTCCGCAATAATCATTTGCCAAGCCTCCACATCGAAAAGAGTGTCTTGCTGCTGTTTCGTGACGGAAAAACTCCTTTGTTTGCCATCTTTACATCTTCGATGGTGTAAAACGCCATAGGGTGGATATCTTTGATTATCCGGTCTATTTTCTTTATTTCCGACCGTTTGATGATGCAGTAGATAATCTCTACTTTTCCCTGGCTTCCTTCGGCCTCCACCTTGGTAATGCCATATCCTTCGGATGTCAGCTTTTTTATCAGTTTTTCGCCCGAGTGGTGGGTTATTATTCTCAGGTTGACAAAGCCCAACGCCAGCCGCTCTTCTATGGTGAGTCCAACCAAGTTACCGGTTGCAAAACCTCCTGCATAGGCTACGTAATATATCCACATGTCGAGGTTCTGGAATATCTTGCTCATTGCTATCAGCCATATCAGTATTTCGAAGAATCCCAACACCGGTGCTATGTATTTATATCCTTTCGATACAAATACAATCCTTATTGTTCCTATAGTTACGTCGGTTACGCGTGCCGCAAATATCAAAAATGGAATTAGGATATACGACACAAACTGTTCATAATCCATGCATTTGATGTTAAATGGAGTTGTTGAATTCTGTTATGTTTACAATGTGGCGTTTTTGTCCTCCAAGTGCAATTTCGTTTCGCTCCTCATCCATTATCACAAAATCGAAGAATAGACGCCTGTCATCAACAAACTTCAGCAGTACGTTGCAGTAGATTGTTTCGTGCTCCTTCACCGGTGCAATGTGGCGCACATTCATCTCGGCACTCACCGTGTCGTAGCCCTCTGGAAGCTGGTTTTGCAAGAGTGCCTTGCATGTGTCCTCCATAAATTTCAGGATGCTGAGGGTGGATAGCACCTCTATCTTCCCCGAAGGGAATGATGCCAGATGATCGCGGGTTACGGTCATCTGGCTTGCCAATGTTATGCCTTCCGGAATATTGAATTTCATATTGTTGCGGGTTTGAATAAATGTTACTCAAAGTTATGGTATTTATTTACGACAACAATATTATTATTGACTAAGCATCAAAATTCGGAAGTGAAGTGAAATTCTATGTCTTTGAAGTTCTCTTGTGCCAATTGTAGCATATATGCCGAATCGGCCAGAAATACGTCGCGCCCCTGCTTGTCTTTTGCCATATACTGTACCTTGCGCTTTTTGAAGTCATCAAGCTCTGCATGGTTGTTGCTCCTTATCCAGCATGCCTTATAAAGGTTGATTGGCTCGTAGCGGCAGGCAGCCGAATATTCGTGCAACAGGCGGTATTGTATCACTTCAAACTGAAGTGCACCCACAGTACCGATAATCTTCCGGTTGTTGAACTGGTTGGTAAACAGCTGAGCCACACCCTCATCCATTAACTGGTCGATACCCTTGGCCAACTGTTTCGACTTCATAGGGTCGTCGTTTTCGATATATCTGACCAGCTCCGGTGAGAAACTGGGTAAGCCTTTGAATATCAGCTTTTCGCCCTCTGACAG
>JBDHYT010000271.1:0-4659 GCA_039811485.1 Marinilabiliaceae bacterium
TGGATGACATAAGTCCCTCTTTCTCGCCGAAAGAGGTTATTTTATTTTGTTTCAGCACCGATACACCTTTGTCGGTGGCAATCCAGATTCTGCCACGGGAATCGGCAAAGAGCGACTTGATAAAATTTGATGCTATCGTCGAGTTCGCCGTATTGTAGAAGTGGGATATCTTTTTGTTGACAACACACACAAGCCCGTGAACACTGGTAGCCACATAAAGTGTGTCGTTTTTCAGCAGCAGGTCGTGAACCGATAAACGTTGATTCAGACCATAGTGTGCCGATGCTTCACTAAATTTATCTCCGTTGAAATACCATAACCCATTGTCGCTGCCCAGTACTAAACGGCCATCGGGCGTGGTGAACGAACCTCTGAATACTCCCGAATTCTTGTTTGCATTGACAACTTTTTTTATGGCAGAGCCATCGAAGATGTTGAGCCCTCCGCGACTGTCGGTGAAGTACTTATTTCCTTTGCCATCTTCGTAAATCCCTATTATCAGGTCGTCGTTAATGCCCGATGCTTCGGTGAAAGTGGTGAAAAAATCACCCGAATATTTTATTAATCCTTCACCCGATGAGCCAAACCAAAAATTGCCCTCCCTATCCTGGAAGATTTGCTGTATTATGGAGCTTGGTAATCCGTTGGATTGGTTGAATACCGTGGTAATTCCTCCTTTTTGATATACTACGCCCTCAAACATAACTGATGTCCATAAGCCACCATCGCGATCTTCGTAGATGGCTGCAATCCTTCCTACCGACATGCCCGGAGGGAGTTTTCGCTCTGTTATGGTTCCGTTGGTGTCGATGGTCAATAGCCGGTAAACTCCGCTGTGGTCGATAACCTTGAGCCATGTCCGCCTCAACCGGTCTTCGAGCATTGGGATTACGATATGTTTTTTTGTGTCGGTCTTTTCGTTTAGACTGTCATAGTGAATGTTGCCATTGTCGATGGTGAAAATACCTTTGTGGGTTGATATTATTATCTGTTTGCGCGACCAGGAGTTTGCGTAGTATATTTCGTTGTTGGTGAGCTCGTTGGGAAATATGGATGACGCCGGCACCAATTTATTGTCTTTAATAGCGTAGAGTGCCCTGCTGTTGATACCATTATTGGCATAGAGCCAGATTGTGCCGTCGGTCGTCTGAAAAAAGCGTGCTATGCTGTAAAACATTGTTGTGTCGGCCGTCACTACCGCCTCTATGTTTCTTCCGTTATACCTGGCAATGCCTTTGCCGGTTGCAATCCATAAGTTTGTTGCACCATCCTGAAAAACAGATAGAACAACATTGTCGGGCAGCCCGTTTTTTTTACTTATGACGTCGAATGTGCGACCATCGAAACGGCACAATCCGCCACCATTGGTTCCAATCCAGAGGTATCCAAGATGGTCGTCGGTTATTGAGTTTATCTCCGACTGAGGAAGTCCCTGCTCCAGACTGTAGCTTCTAAATGAATGAAACTGAGCCTTTAAGGGGAGGATCATCAGCAACGATAATAAAAATATGGTAAGGTATAAATATTTCACAGTTCAGCATGGTTCGGATTTCATGCTAAAGTAAAGGATTATTCCAGATAATTGGAAGTTTGAATGCTAAAAGAGTTCAAAAACTGAAATTAATCATCATTCCGGGGTGGCAACTTCCATATTGTGTGTTGATCATGGTTGGCTGGAGGTTCATGCTCAGGTTGTCGCTAATATCGAAATTGAAAAAGTGGGCATCCACTGCCGCATCAATTATTTGGGCAGTATAGAGCAGTCCCATGCCAATATAGCTCAGGTCGCGGTAACGCTTATAATAGTTCTTCTTATTCTTCAGTGCATTCTGAAACCAAGCAGAGTGCTTTCCGTAGATATCTTCGAGCGCTATGCCCGGTGGCACAAATTTTATGTAGCTGGTTTTGTTGGGGTCGCGGACAATGAAATCGCGATAGGCCCGGCGGTAATCTTTGTAATATTTTGAGTTAAAGTGTATTCCATACCCAATTCCGGCCATCCCTCCATATACGAGTGGTAGTTTCCAGTATTTTTTATTGTATATCTGCCCCAAGCCGGGCAGGATGGCAGCATAAAATGAAGCCTTGTGGGGAGAGTGAATCTTTTCAGAGTCTTGTGGAATCTCTACTTCTATCTCCTCTGCTGCAACTCTTACAGAATCTTTTTGAGCGGCTGCCGGATTGGATATACCAATCAGCATTACCGCCCATAATATAATATACTTATATTTTAGAATATCGGCCAAGATGCTGGTTATTACTGTTTTGCTTTATCAAGTACCGACATGATTTTTTCCAGCTCCTCATCGGTGCGAAACGGAATGGTTATTTTACCCTTGCCACTGTCGCTTCTTGCAAACTGTATGTTGGTGTGGAACAGGTTGGATAGTTGTTCCTTAAGAGTTTGATACTCCGAAGCAAGGGTGCGTTTTCCCTTAATTTCTTTTTCTTCTGTTTCGGGTGCTTCGGTATTTAGCTGACGCACAACCTCTTCAATCTTGCGCACCGAGAAGTCAAACTCAATAATCTGCTCAAACAACATAAGCTGGGTCGCGGGCTCTTCTACGTTGATAATAGCGCGTGCATGACCCATCGATATCTGTTTTTCGCGCAGTCCAAGCTGAATCTCTGCCGGCAGACGTAGAAGACGCAGGTAGTTGGTGATTGTGGATCTTTTTTTACCCACTCTCTCCGACATACTCTCCTGTGTCAGGCTACATTCATCAATAAGTCTCTGGTAGCTTATTGCAATCTCTATCGGGTCGAGATCCTCACGCTGTATGTTCTCCACCAGTGCCATCTCCAGCATTGTCTCATCGCCGGCATCGCGCACGTAGGCCGGAACCTTTTCAAGACCGGCCAGTTTAGATGCTCTGAAACGTCGCTCTCCGGCAATAATCTGGTATCTGTCGGGGCCAACCTTGCGTAGCGTAAGTGGCTGAATAATACCAATCTCCTTGATTGATGCAGCCAGTTCGCTTAGCTTCTCATCGTCAAAACGGCTACGTGGCTGCCAAGGATTAGCCTCAATCTTGCTGATGTCAATTTCATTAATGGAAGCTTGCTGCGCTTTGGGCGCAGTTACCTCATTGGCATTTTCGATAAGGGCACCCAAGCCTCTTCCAAGTACAGCTTTTTTCACCGGAAACTATATTTTTTTAATATCAATATTACTCTTTTACTACAATATTATTCTTCTCTAACAGCTCTTTGGCAAGGTTCAGGTAGTTCTGTGCTCCCTTTGAGGTTGCATCGTACATCACAACAGCCTTACCGTGGCTTGGAGCCTCGCTGAGTTTTATGTTGCGGGTGATGAGTGTGGTGAATACCATATCCTGGAAGTGACGTTGCACCTCTTCAACAACCTGGTTTGACAGGTTTAGACGGGCATCATACATGGTAAGCAGGAAGCCCTCTATCTGAAGGTCGGGATTGAGGCGGCTTTGTATTATCTTGACGGTGTTGAGCAGTTTGCCAAGTCCCTCAAGTGCAAAATACTCGCACTGAACCGGTATGATTACTGAATGGGCTGCTGTTAAGGCATTTACAGTAATCAAACCCAGCGATGGCGAACAGTCGATGAGGATAAAGTCGAAGTCGTCGGAAACCTTTGCAAGCACCTCGCCTAATACCCTCTCACGGTTAGGCATGTTAAGCATCTCAATTTCAGCACCTACCAGGTCGATATGCGACGGCAGCACATACAACTTTTCAATTTCACACTGGAGTAGTGCACTCTTTGGGTCTGCACCATCTACTATACACTCATAGATGCTCGTTTCAATCTCCCTCAGGTCGAAGCCCAATCCCGATGTGGCATTTGCCTGTGGATCGGCATCAACAATCAGTACCCTTTGCTCAAGAACAGCAAGACTGGCGGCGAGATTAATGGCAGTAGTTGTTTTGCCTACTCCTCCTTTCTGATTTGCAAGTGCTATAATTTTAGCCATATTGTGATTTTAATTATTCCTTAAGTTCGATCAAAAACAGATTGCCAAAGATAGTTTTTTATTGAAAACGGTTGAGTTGGCATGCTGCAAATTTTTTATTCCGATGTTTACTTATTAACTGCCATTTTGGAGGTTATACTGCGGTAATCTGTGATACACCGATATAATGAATAGCTCCAAATAGAAAAAAAGCATCAATAGTTGTACCAAGAACGCTACAAATATATAAAAAAAAACGATGCCCCGGGTAATGAAGTTTTTGAACATACATATATAAAAAGGAAAAGCAGGACCGTTGTCCTGCTCCTTCTTGATTGCCAAAACTTTAATTCAGGTGCTGCACTAAGCCAGATTTTTCACTGGTTTAATTACTGCTCTTTCATTCCAATCCCGACAATCAAATTTAGAAGAGTTAATGGAATATAATGGAAACGGATTTTCATTCAAAAATTTGATTAAACGGAGTTGCGCAGATCCGGAGGAAGAAAAATTTTGACTTTTTGTTTTGGAAGAGGGTCGTTTTCCTTCTGCCAGAACTGCGTGTTTTATTCTCCAATATTTTTTTGTCTCTTTTTTTCGCCATTCAGGAAATATGTTTCACCGATTGACAATGCAAACAAACAATGTATTGAAAACCAATGCAACTTTATGTGATAAACCATAGGTTTGATTGGTGAAAAATCTTGATGTGGGGTGAAATTTCATTATT
>JBDHYT010000272.1:0-4650 GCA_039811485.1 Marinilabiliaceae bacterium
CAAAGGCGACTTTGCTGATGGCTTTGCTGAGAGCGACCGGAATACCCAGTCGTATTCACGGATTTACCATTGACAAGGCATTGCAAAAAGGAGCAATTTCAGGAATCTGGTATAAACTTTCGCCTCAAAGTATATTGCACAGCTGGGTTGAAATATGGGTTGACGGACAGTGGTATTATCTGGAAGGTATCATTTTAGACAAGGCCTACCTTACCAAACTGAAGGAAAAAAACAGTGAATATAAAACAACGTTCTGTGGTTATGGTGTCCGTACCGAAAATTTTGAAAATCCACCGATAGAATGGGATATGAACAGCACCTTTATTCAGGACAAGGGTATCAATCAGGACTTTGGCTTATTCGATACACCCGATGATTTTTATGCAAAACATCAGCAGAAACTTAATCCGGTTAAAAGATTTATTTTTCAAAAAATCGTCAGGCATCAGATGAATAAGAATGTTGAAAGAATAAGAAACGGCGGGTGACAATAACTATGCCCCCGTTTGCCCAACTGGTATGAAATAAGACCGCATTTGAACGAAACCGGCCAAACAGCTCTATTGTTATTAATGTCACTTTTTTGCAACAAGGGATTTTCATTAATTTGTTTTTTTGAGTCTTCTGAGGTTGTAGCCATATCACCCTGCAAAGGGTGTCTTGTCTGAAATGTAGAATACATTCAGGATCATGTGGTTTTATGAGAAAGTTTATCTACCGGGTAGTCACTTTTTTTATCAGATTGTTGTCTCCAGAAAAAAAATTTAAAAAATAATCCCCTTCCGTAAAATATTTTCCTCTCTCAGTTGTCTGCATAAACAGAACGTTCTAAAAAACTATGGTATTAATTTTAAAGAGTAAAAAAGATGACAACAAATAATTTTGGGATGGGATTCTTCGGAAGGAATCCGTTCGACAGAGAAGCAAGAAAGCAGTTTCAGGAAGATTGGTCGAAAATGACTGATCAGGAAAAACTGGATTTTATGAACAAACGGATGGAACAATTCGGGAAAGATCCTTTTTCGGTTGAGCAGATTGATGCCCGTTGCCAGGAATGGATGAACAAAACTCCTGAAGAGAAGCAATCTTTTGTTGATGAAAGAAAAAAAGCATTCGAAAACAGAATGAATTGCAGGGGAAGGCATTTTCACCATCATCATTTTGGTTATTTTGAAGCCGGAAAATAAAAATTAACTTAAAGCCAATCGCTAAGGCCGGAACTTATCCGTTTTTTCTTAGCGATTGGTTAACAATGGAGAATTTATTTTAATAGAGATCAGATGAGAGATTTACGCTTTTTAATGCCAGTTGGCTTTTTATTGATTCCGGCAGCATTTAGTGCTATTGTTATGTTGCTGTGGAACTGGCTGATGCCTGTTCTGTTTGGTCTGTCAGCCATTAATTATTGGCAGGCTTTGGGAATATTTATCCTTGCCCGCATCTTATTTGGTGGTTTTGGTTTCAACATGGGACAAATGATGATGCCCTGGTATCATCGAAGGAATCCAATGAGTGACAGATGGGCTAAAATGACTCCCGAACAGCGGCAGGAATTTATCAATAAGAGAAGGGAATTTGGTTTTGGGCATCATGCTCACCAGAATTTTTTCAGAAATGATGTTTGTGAGGGGGATATGAACAGGGAAGCCGGAAACAAAAATGAATAAGCAAAAGGTACCTGAGGATGTAGAAAAAATCTATTCTGATCATCAACCTAAACTGAAGGCATTTATTCGCAGGCGCATAGGTAATGAGGAAGATTCGGAAGATATTCTTCAGGATGTTTTTTATCAGCTTTTAAAAACTATAGAAAACAGTATGAATCCGATAGAACAGCTCACAGCATGGCTCTATCGGGTAACGCGTAATATTATTATCAACAAGGGCAAGAAAAAGAAGGAGGAGATTCTTCCTGAGTATCAGGGTGATGAAGGCGATTATCTTTTGCAGGATTTTTCGGAAGTTCTGTTTGGAAATGATTCATCAACAGAAACTGAGTATATGCGTTCACTGGTTTGGGAGGAACTGGGGAAGGCATTATCGGAATTACCGCCTGAGCAGCGTGAAGTTTTTGAACTTACCGAACTGGAGGGACTTTCAGTAAAGGAAATCTCTCAGGCTACCGGTGTGTCAGTCAATACTTTATTGTCGCGAAAACATTATGCAGTCAGATATCTACGTGAGCGTTTGAAAGATTTGTATGAAGATTTTTTGTATGACTGATGTCTGTAATGTAAAAAAGTAATAAAACCTGTATAATGCAATTATTGGTGATAATCAGAAAGAAAGCATGCATTAAAACTTATAAATCATGACATAGTCAATAACAATGAAATTGAATGAATAAAAAATAGTAGGATAATAAATGGAAATCTACAGCATAATAATCATACTTTTTGCAATAGCCATTGGTTTGTCACCTGTAGCAAGGAAATTCAGTTTTCCATACCCTGTGTTATTGCTTATGGCAGGTATTGGAGTGGGCTTTATGCCTCATTTTGAGATTGTAAATATCAAACCGGAAATTGTTTTTCTTATTTTTTTACCACCTTTTCTTTATGATGCTGCATATAATATCCCATTCAGGGAATTTAAGCAAAATCTGGGTGTAATTTCATTGCTGGCATTTACCTTGGTGTTTTTAACTACTTCAGCAATAGCTATTTTGGTGCATTATATGTTAGGGCTTGACTGGTCATTGTCGTTTGTTCTGGGGGCAATTCTTTCACCGCCCGATTCTATTGCAGCGTCAGGTGTAACAAAAGACCTGGGGCTGCCGCATCGCACAGGCACCATTCTGGAAGGTGAAAGTCTGATAAATGATGCATCTGCATTGATTGCTTTGAGATTTGCGGTAGCGGCTGTTGCAGGGAGTCAGTTTGTTTTTTTGCAGGCGGGATTAATGTTTTTGGTGACGCTTGCCGGTGGGGCGGTATTAGGTTTGATTCTGGCACATATTTTTATTTTTGCTACTCAAAAACTTGCCGACAAAGACGTTATTGTTGCCCTTAACTTACTGTTGCCGTTTGCTATTTATCTTTTATCAGAGGAAATTTCGGTGTCGGGGGTGATTGCAGTAGTGGTTTTTGGCCTTACTATGTCGCAACACAAAAATCAACTGCACGCAACAAGCGTAAAACAGGTTGAGTCATTTTTGGATACCTCTGTGTTTATACTTAGTGGATTGATTTTCATGCTGATTGGAATAGAGTTTCCACAGGTAATAAAAACCATTCCTGACGATCAGTTTTTACCACTGATAAGCATCGCCTTCCTGATTTTTCTTGTAGCGTTGCTGGTGCGAATGGTGGTGATATTCGGATATAAAAGGCAGCAACAAATACGATACAAGCTTATTAGCGAAAGATTCAGAAATATTGGCGAAAAACAGATTCAGTATGCAGAACGTCGTTTGGGGATAAAACACTCATTTGAAGATCGTCTGAAATATGCCAGATCATTGTTGCTGAACCGGAAAGAGGCGTTTGTTATAGGCTGGTCGGGTATGCGTGGCATTGTTTCGCTTGCCGCCGCATTATCGTTACCGCTTGTTATGGCTGACGGCAGCAGCTTCCCTTACCGCGACACACTTATATTCCTTACAGTAGCCGTTGTGGTCATTATGTTGTTTATTCAGGGCTTGGGTCTGCCATTGATTATCAGATTTTTAAATTTTAAGGAAGATAATATTGTTACTGAAAATAGGCGGAGTTAAATCTCTGTTTAATGATAACGGATTTTAGTTCTATGGAAATTAATGTGTTTGCTTTATAGTACGGGTATGTCATTAATTCCCTTTATGCTCTGGGTCAATTTGGAGGACAGGGCATTAAAACAGAGTGCCATTGCAGCTATATGACGGCTGTAGCTCTTAAATGTTCGCAGATTGCGACCAGGCATGGAAGCGTACGCTCAAAAACAAAGCACCAACTCTTTAAAACCCTCAATTTCAGTATATGCACGATTAAGAAATTTGTTGTACCTTTAACCTTACGATAGCTTTTTGTTATCAAAGCATTATGTTTAAATTAGTTATTAAACATCTTAAAGACAACAAATGATGTAAGATAAGCTACCGTAGATATAGTTCAACAGGCGGTATGTTTTATTGCCGGGTCAGTGCAGGGTTCAGCGTTTCTGTATCTGATAAACTTTTGCATAACTTGTCAGGACAGTGCTTTGAACTCGGCAATGAAAAAATATCACCATAAGAATAGTAATTTGACCATAATAAAATAGATATGGAAACAAGTGAACTATTGATAAACTTAAAAAAATCCTTGTTGGGACTAATAATCTTTCTTTTTGTTCAATTACAGATAAAAGCAAACGGTGAAGATTCTTTAAGGACTATTAAAAGAGCCGACTGGGTTCCAACAACATCTATTTATTTTGAGTTAGGCGGTAAGTTCATACCTTCCTTAAATGTTGATTTCAGAAAGAGAGAAAGTTTTGCATTAAGCATTGGCACTGGATTTTGGAAAGATAGCGAAGAGCACGAACAATTTATTTTTACACCATCTGTTAATGCTTATTATTTCTTCGGGGAAAGAAATAGATTTGAGATTGGTGGAGGTACAGGGCCTTTCCTGAGCACATATTTAGGTTTTGCAAGCTTTATAGTGTATGGGAATATTGGATACAGATATC
>JBDHYT010000273.1:0-4647 GCA_039811485.1 Marinilabiliaceae bacterium
AATAATCACATGAGTATTTACTGATTTGACTCCTCCAAAATAAAACATCAAGCCCCCTAAGCAAATCCTGCTTCAGAGGGCTTGATAAACTATAATATGTTCCGATAGTTCTTTACAAACTACTTATTATCGCTTACGGGAATTTTGGAAACTGCTTGAAGTCGGGGTCTCGTTTTTCGAGGAATGCTTTACGACCTTCCTGTGCCTCCTCCATAAGGTAGAACATAAGGGTAGCATCACCCGAAAGCTCCATGATACCTGTCTGTCCGTCGAGCTCGGCATTCAATCCGCGCTTAATCATGCGAAGAGCCATCGGGCTGCGCTGCATCATTATGCGGCACCACTCCATTGTCTCCTCCTCAAGTTTGTCGAAAGGCACAACTTTATTCACAAGACCCATATCCTCAGCCTCTTTTGCCGAGTACTGCTTACAGAGGAACCAGATTTCACGGGCTTTTTTCTGACCAACGATACGGGCAAGATATGAAGAGCCAAAGCCACCATCGAAACTGCCCACTTTGGGCCCGCTCTGACCGAATATCGCATTCTCGCTGGCAATGGTAAGGTCGCACACCACATGCAGCACATGACCGCCACCGATAGCATAACCGTTAACCATTGCAACCACAGGCTTTGGCATCGTGCGGATACGCTTATGCAGGTCGAGCACGTTAAGGCGGGGTACACCATCATCATCGATATAACCACCATAACCTTTCACATTCTGGTCGCCACCCGAGCAGAACGCCTTATCGCCGGTACCTGTAAGTACAATGACACCCACATCCTGACGTTCGCGGCAAATATCGAAAGCTTCGATAAGTTCCATTACAGTCTTTGGACGAAATGCATTGTAAACTTGTGGGCGATTGATAGTTACCTTAGCAACACCATCGCAGAATTCAAACAGGATATCCTCAAACTCCTTAATTGTTGTCCAGTTAAATTTACTCATGATTATATCTTTAGATTTTTAAAATACGACTTCAGTACATCTCCGCTTACTTCTGATGAAGTACTAATTTCAAGAATTACAGGCTTCTGCGAAGATTCAAAGAAACTTCCCAGATTATTCTTAAGGCTTTCTGCATCGCTTGCCTCAAGATAGTCAAAACCATACATCATAGCAATATGGAACATTCTGTTCTGATGCTTTGCTACGAAGTAGTCATCCATCTCACTGGCAGCACCTTCGCCCGATATAAAACGGAATATTCCACCACCACCATTGTTAATCACAATAATGCGGAATGATGGCTTTATATATTTGTTCCACAACCCGTTACTATCGTAAAGGAACGACAGATCTCCGGTAATGAGCAAAACCGGTGTATCGGTAACGGTTGCCATACCCACAGCAGTACTTGTGCAACCATCTATACCACTTGTGCCTCTGTTACAATAAGTTTCAATACGATAAAACGGGTCAAAAAGCTGGGCATACCGCACAGGCGAGCTGTTACTCAGGTGAAGTATCCTGTCCTTAGGAAGATGGCGGCCAATGATTTCAAACGCCTTCATATCGCTCCAGGCCAGATTCTGCATAAAACCGGCATGCATCTTTTCACTTCTCTTATATCTTTCCGCCCATCGACCGCTGTAATCCTCTTCGGTTATTTGCACGGAGCTGACTATCTGGCTTAAAAAAGTGTGCGGTGCAACAGGTATTACGCGTGTAAGATGCTGGTAAGTATCTACATAACCATCTCCAAAACCAATATGCCAGTGTTTCAGCCCCGGAGATTTACGCAGAAAATTCTTAACCATTTTCGTCACTACCGCACCATCAAAGGTGATAAGCAATTCAGGCCGGAAATCATCAGCCTCATCATCGGTAATGGTTGATACTACGCTATCTATGCAATTTATAACATAATTGCTACGCAAATTTGATAATGATTCATTGAGAAGCACCACCCTCTTTCGCCAAAGAAGTTGCTCCAGCTCTTCCAGAAACTCCTTATTATTACTGTCGGGATACTGACCCAGCAGAATCATCACTTTGGAATGACTATTTATCTCACCGGCAAGCAGTTCCACAGCTTCACTGCCAAGCTTTGTTTCCGCAGTAAGAGGCCGTATAAGACGCTGCGGAGCCGGCTTTACATCACTTTTTCCATAAAGAGGTTCCCTGAAAGGAATGTTTAGGTGAACCGGTCCGGGAGTTTTACCCGTAAGGTGATAAACAGCCTCATTCAAAGTTCTATTGGCATACCACTCATCATCAGCAACATACAGCTCGGCGGGCAACTGACAGCTGTAACGCACAAAGTTATCCAAAGCACCATTCTGCCTTATGGTCTGTCCGTCAGCCTGGTCAATCCACTCCATCGGACGATCGGCAGAGACAACCATCAGCGGAACACCCTGATAATAAGCCTCACTCACAGCAGGTGCATAATTGAGCATTGCCGAGCCCGAAGTACACATCAGGGCAACCGGCTTACCAAGTTTTTGGGCCATACCGAGAGCGAAAAACCCGGCACTGCGCTCATCAACAATGGTAAAGCACTCAAACTGAGGCAATGCGGCAAATGTCACCGTGAGAGGTGCGTTGCGCGAACCGGGCGAAATTACAATATGTGAGATGCCTGCATCTGTAAAAACCGACGCAAGCATATTTACTATTTTTTTATCAGAAATATTAATCTCCATTACACTATATTTTCCAACACCGAAAGCAGTGTTTTCGATTTCATTTCAGTTTCGAGCCACTCTTCATTCAAATCGGAATCAACCGTAAGGCCGCCACCCACATAGAGCGAGGCACCGTTGGCCGTTATCTTCATACAGCGCAAATTTACATACAAACTGGCACTGTTGTCATCAATCAGCCCCATGAATCCGGAGTAATATTCACGCTGATGCGGCTCGCCACCAACAATAAGATTTACAGCCATTTCCTTGGGGAAACCGCTTATTGCCGGCGTAGGGTGCAGCTGTGTTGCCATATTCCAGATATCAAAACTGTCATCAACCTCAAAATTAAACGACGTCTTGAGATGAGTCACTGAGCCTGCCGAAACAGTTTCAGGTCCCTTCATGTTGTATTTATCAATACCACATCCCTCAATAACCCCGGTAATAAAATGCGACACATACTCATGCTCAACAATCTCTTTTTTGCGCCACTCTCCCACCACACTCAAAGGCCGCGTTCCTGCAAGCGCAACAGTATCAACAACATTACCATGCTTTTTAAGCAGCAGTTCAGGAGTTGCACCAATCCAGACACCACTCTTCTGTGATACAAAAAGATAAATAAATGCCGACGGATATCGTTCACAAAGAAGGTCGTAAATCTCAAACACGCAATTGTTCAACGATTTATCAAACCGCACTATTTTTGAAAGAATTATTTTATTTATTTCGCCAGCCTTCATCAACCGCTGAAAATAAAGAAACGTTTTACTGTATTGGTCAAAAGCTGTTGGAATATCATCGGTTTGCAACCATTTTTCGGGAAATTCAAGCAATTGAAAAGAAGAAGCTAATGCTCCATTGCTGATTTCATAGTGCTTATCATTGGAAATATGCAGCCCCGGAAAATTTTCGGAATAACTAAAAGGGGCAAAAACAAACCCTTTGGATGGTGGTTTGACGCTCCATTGTGTTATTTTGCCAAGAATCAGGTTAACCTTCGTGCCATCGGGCTTTCTGAAAATCACCAGACCGTCATCGGAATCTAATCTATCTATCTTAATTTTTAAACTCACAATATGTCTTTAAAAACACAAATATAATACAACCAAAACGAGGGAAAATAAAAAAGAACATTTTGAAATAAAAAAAGCAATTTTACTTGGTTTATAATAAATTTATAATTATACTTGTAAAAGCAATCAGTAGATTATTTGAAATTATAAATTACTGATTTCCAACAAGAATGTTTTCAGGGTTAAACCTGTTACATATATTTTTTCATCTGTTGTTGTCTATTGTTGATTAAAGGCAATTCAGGGAAACCTGAAGAGCCTTTAATTTTTTTATGCCTATTTGAAAAACATCACTACTGGGCGATGGTCGGTTGCCTCCTCCCGATAGTCGGGAGCACACACCTCAGGCTTATAAACCATCACAGTGTCAACATCTTCAAACAACTCATTGGTAATCAGAATATGGTCGATATGGCTGGGCCATGAAGGATATGAAAAGTTTGTGGAACTTCCCATTGCTATATGCATATCGGCAAATCTGTAATTTACTTTATCATTGTACAAAGCCGAAAACATCTGGCTTCCCGAAGTGGAAATTTTATCATTAAAGTCACCCAATACGACCACTGGCTCCTTATCAAGGTTTTCGTCAATATACTTTTTCAGTTTGCTCGCAGCATCCCTTCTCCTGCTTTGCGATGTCGCATCACTCATTGCCTTTAGATGCACATTGATTAAATAAACCTCACGTCCGCTGGGTTTATGACGCACCTTAATCTTAAACGGAGGGCGCGGAAAGGCATAATTATCCGAAGTATAGATAGCCTCTGTTTCACTGTCAACAAGCTCTATCTCAGAATTTTTATAAAGATATGCAAGCGACATGGTCCCACTTGGAGAAGTCGTAAACAGTCCCGTCCAGCCTTTTAGTTTTCGCACAAGATTTGCAACAGCTCCTTTAGAGCTAATCTCTTGCAATGCAATAACATCA
>JBDHYT010000274.1:0-4596 GCA_039811485.1 Marinilabiliaceae bacterium
TGCCAAATCTTTTATGAGTATTGGCACACCGTTATTATTTTTAACTACTATATTTTCAATATCTTCCAGGCTTCTTGCCTGCCCATCGCCCCTGATAAAAAAGCTTTGATTCGTTTTTTCGATGTACGAGCCACCCGAAATCCCATTGTTGTTTTCGAGAGCATCAAAAACATCCATTAAACTAATACCAAGGCTTTTAATCCTCTCGGGAATAATAGCGACTTCATATTGTTTTAAATAACCACCCCAGCTATTTATTTCAACCACGCCGTTTATGCCTGACAATCTTCTTTTTATAACCCAGTCCTGAATAGTCCGCAAATCCATAGCCGAATATTTATCTCTATATTCAGGCTTAACATCAACAATATACTGGTATATTTCGCCTAATCCTGTGGTTATCGGTCCCATTTCGGGCGAGCCATAAGCTTCGGGAATATTGGCCGATGCCGTTTTAATTTTTTCGGCAACAAGTTGGCGCGGCAGATAGGTTCCAAGGTTTTCAGCAAAAACCACGGTAACCACCGAAATACCAAATTTTGAAATAGAACGAATTTCCTTTACCCCCGGCAAATTTGCCATTTCCATCTCAACCGGAGTAGTAATGAATTGCTCAATCTCTTGAGTCGATAAATTGCCGGAAGTAGTTATTACCTGAATTTGGTTGTTGGTTATATCGGGCACTGCACCCACTGGAATATGCAAAACAGCATACAGACCAAATACTGCAATGGTAAGTGTAAAAAGAATAACTATAAGTTTGTTTTTTACACTAAAGTCTATTATTTTTTCTAACATAGAGACATATCATATATATAAATTTAGCATATTTTTTCTATTTTCATACCAAATATTTTATTTTCTCACTCATATATGTTATGGTTTTTCAAATCACTAAAAACTATATCCAATATTCCCAAAGACTAAAAGACTTGCCCGTAACTTAGCAGATTAATAGTGCACTCATGCAAGGGCAGTTATCAACAAAAAATCAAAAAAGGCAAGAGCTGTTATGTTGCGCCCCTGCCTTTCAGTTATGTGACTCTCTTTGTGTGGTAATTTACCACTTTTGTTCAAGTGCCATTTGGTACATATTGTTGCCATAGCAGTCAACAGCCACTACCACCGGCAGGTCTTTAACTTCGAGTTTTCGGATGGCTTCGGTGCCAAGGTCGTCAAAGGCAATCACCTCGGCACTCACAACACACTTGGCCATTAGAGCTGCTGCACCGCCGATGGCGGCAAAGTAAAGGCCGGTATGCTCCTTCATGGCATCAATAACCTTTTGATTTCTCGTTCCTTTACCCACCATCACCTTTAATCCTTTTGATATCAGAACCGGCGAATAGGCATCCATGCGGCCACTGGTGGTTGGCCCCACTGAACCAATGGGTTTGCCCGGTTTGGCAGGAGCAGGACCGGCATAATACACTGCCTGACCGTTGAACTCAAAGGGCATTGGTTCGCCTCTCTCTATCATCTCTACCAGGCGTTTGTGGGCGGCATCGCGTGCCGTATAGATAATGCCCGAAATAAACACCATATCACCGGCTTTAAGTGTGCGTATGGTTTCATCGGTTATTGGGGTTGTAATTCTTATTCTTTCCATAGTAATTTACTGTTGATTATAATGAACCTTCGGCGTGGCGTGTGGCATGACAGCCAATGTTGACGGACACAGGCAGTCCTGCAATATGGGTTGCATAGGTTGATACATGCACCGCCAATGCGGTGGTGATACCTCCAAAACCGGCGGGACCTATGCCCAAAGCATTAATTTTTTCAAGAAGTTCGGCCTCTAAAGCTGCCAGTTCGGGATTGGGATTTACCTCATCAAGAGGGCGCAACAACGCTTTTTTACTCAGATATGCAGCTTTCTCCATAGTTCCGCCCACGCCAACACCGACTATGATAGGCGGACAAGGATTTCCGCCGGCCTCTCTGATGGTATCGATGACAAACTGCTTAACGCCCTCAACACCCTGACTTGGCAGCAGCATTTTTAGCGCGCTTTTGTTTTCGCTACCAAAGCCTTTTGGAGCAACAGTAATATGGAAGGTTTCATCGTCGTTCACCATTTCGTAGTGAATAATTGCAGGTGTGTTATCTTTGGTGTTGATACGGTTAAAAGGATCGCCAACAACCGATTTCCTTAAGAAACCCTTCTCATACCCCTGGCGGACTCCCTGATTTATTGCATCTTCTATAAAACCGCCTTCTATCTTTACATTTTGACCCATCTGCACAAACACAACCGTCATACCGGTATCCTGGCACATGGGTGAAAACTCCTCGCGGGCAATACGGGCATTCTCAATCAGGGTTGTCAGAATCTCTTTTGCCAAAGGCGATTTCTCTTTCTGAAGGCTGCTTTTAAATTTATTTTCAATGTCTTTTGAAAGCACATTGCATGCCTGCATTGATAGCTTTTCTACCAAAGCAACAATATCGTCAAACTTAATCGTTTTCATTGCTTATTTTTCTAGTTAAGAAGTATCTTGTGTTTCTGTTGCGCAGGTTTTCCACCGCACCAATCTCACTATCTACAATACCAATAAGGCAGTAGGTATTGGTTGCAGGATCGAAAACAAACTCCCGCACTAAGGAAAAGTTATCTATTTCTGATGTATTTTTAACGTGAAACCGCGATCCCAGACAAGGTATTATTGTTTCACCTATTTTGATATGATTCTCATCGTAGTACGATATGTCGAGGTTCTGGGCTATACGTTCATCAATAAGCCGGGCCAGATAATCCATATCGATATCCGGCTTTTTAAAGAACTTAACAACAAAACCTTTGCGTATATCAGAAAAGTAGTACTCGTCGTAATCTATGTTAAAAACTTCACGCAGCAGCGTCATGGTTACCTCTTCGGCAGAGTGCGCCATTTTTCGATACTTAAGTGACTCATGCACAATCTGATAAATACTCTCAGGTTCAGGCCCAAACAGCGTTGGCCGTGTAACGATTATCTCCTCACCGATACCTACTATGATATGGGCATTCCGCTCAAGATACGGGTATATAAGGTTAAAATGCTCAATCACAACCCTTCGTTGGCGGGAAAGCAAAAGATTAACATAATCCACAATTTCATACATCTGACTGAAAGCCATCTGGAAACGTACGTCTATATGGAATGTGGTGGCATCGTCAACCTCAATAAGCGAGTTTTTCACCTGCATAATTTTGCGGGGATTCACAATATCGTCATCATTAGACAGTTGCAAGCCAGGAAACATCCCTTTTATCAATGACGATTTCCCTGCGCCGGCATCGCCAACAATGCCGATCAACCTATCCTCAAAACTAACATGTCGCTGGGCTATCTGTTCGCCCAAAAACATCAGTCGCTCTTTGCTGCGTGGAGCAAAATATTGCGACGACACCATGTACTGCTGTATAAAATTGCGCATTGTTGAAAAGAATTTTGAGATTATATGACGATTTATCCTGTACGGGATAACAGACCTCTGCTATTGTTGAATTTTCGACTGGCTTAAAATTTCAAAAAGCGTTGCAACAAATGCCACAACGCTTTTAATGAGCCGTGCAGGTAATCACAATTCGAACTCAACGCCCATCAAAGGAGCATGCTGCTGAGCGCCATACACATCGGTCTCACCCAATGCGCCCGACGGTATCGGACGTATTATGGTGATTTTGATTGCTTTGGCCGGGTCGAAGTGTACCAGACTGATAATATCGGTTACAGGGATATTGTAGAGAGGTGCAAACATCTCATTATTGAAAATCTTTGCCTCTTTTACCTTCTGATACATCTCAAAATCTTTGAAAATGACGTCGAAAGTAAGTTCATACGGTCCTGAGTTTTTACTCCTGATAACGGAGCTTACATCGATTAATTTATATTTTGCCATGACTTGTCTCCTTTTTAAAATTCAAAATACTCAATGGGGAACAGCGTTTTTGGGTCATCCACCTTCATCAGGTGATATACGTTAAACTCAAACACCTCTCCCATTTTGGCATCCGATGGCGAGAAAGGGAAAGCCAGGTTTCCGGCTGTGGCAATCCGTCCTTCGTAGCCAAAATGCAGCATTGTGCTGCGAGCAAAACCACAAATGGTATTGGCCTGATCCTGAGTTGCTGCTACGGCCTCGATAATAATCATCAGTTCCTGGGATGACTCCTGCTTAAGTCCTTCAAACATACTCATCACACCGTTTTTGCCATAGATTTTGAAATCCAGGAAAAACTCCTTTATGCCATAGTTTTCAAAATTGTTCTGTACCCGCTCCCTCACGCTTTGTGTGATGCTGTCTATTTTGGAAATCATGACAGGATCTTTAACACCGGCGCATGAAATAGTGCGGTAGCCCACTTTTTTGACTCCTTCCAGCTTAACAAAGTAACCATCAGTAGGAACAAAACGGCTTCCGCTTACCCTCACCCGCCGGTCGGTAACCTGCTCAAATTTAGCCTCATGCAAGTTGATTGCACCACCTGGGCCTGGAAGGATGTAAGGATTGGTTTTTTCGTAAAGAGTGTGAGCCGCCACCGATAAGGTAGTACATTTACGGTTTGGCGACAATGGTTCCAGTTCAAAATGATCTTCGCGCAAGTAGCCA
>JBDHYT010000275.1:0-4582 GCA_039811485.1 Marinilabiliaceae bacterium
CGACTTGTTCTCTGCCCCTTTTACGGTAAAATTAACTTTCGTGTTTTGCGCAAAACCACATAAAGTGGCAGATAAAAAAAATATAATGGAAAAAAGTCTCTTCATCGAATCTTTTATTGTTGTTGTTGACTTCTGTTTTCTATTAAATTGCTGATGTTGCTTCCTTTAACCACTCTTTTTCCAATTGGTTCAGTTTTGGCGACAAAAGCTCGTAAACAGTTTTGTGATAATTGTTTAACCAGTCTATTTCATCGTTGCCAAGTAGCTCTCTTTTTATTGGTCTCTTATCGATAGGACATAATGTAATTGTATCAAAATCAAGAAATTTACCAAAAGACGTTTCGGTCTTTTCTTTGCAAAGTATAAGGTTTTCGATGCGGATTCCATATTCTCCCTTCCGATAAAGGCCTGGTTCGTTGGATGTTATCATTCCGGGCTTGAGTGTTACTCCGTTGTCCTGAGGCCGGATGCTCTGCGGTCCTTCATGTACGTTGAGGAAAGAACCAATGCCGTGTCCGGTTCCGTGACCATAGTTTAAACCATGCTGCCACAGTGCCTGGCGGGCTAATATGTCGAGATGGACGCCGCGGATGCCCTCCGGGAAAACAGCAAGGGCTATGCGTATATGTCCTTGTAGTACAAGTGTATAGTCTGTCTTTTGCTGGTCGGACAATGTGCCTAACGCTATTGTGCGGGTTATATCGGTTGTTCCATTGCGGTACTGTCCGCCACTATCGAGCAGATAAAGACCTTCTGGTTTAAGCTCGGCATCATTCTCTTCAGATGGCGCGTAGTGAACAATTGCGCCATTGGAGCCATAGGCTGATATGCAGCCAAACGACTCACCAATAAAGAGCGGTTGGTTTTGGCGTAGAGTAAGCAGCTTTTCGGCACAAGATAGCTCGGTGAGCTTTGTTTTACCAATATTCTCCTCCAGCCACATCAGAAATTGAACCATGGCAACTCCATCATTGATGTGCGCCAAGCGTGCTCCGGCTATTTCGGCCTTGTTTTTTATGCTTTTCTCATTGGTTATCAGGCTGCTGCCTTCAATCTTTCCCGCAGTTTGTGGTGCACTGTTGATTGTTTGATAATTTGTTCGTTGCGGGTCGTAATATATTTCTCCGTGTGGTGGCAATTCACGCAGGAATTTATAAAAATCATTGTAATGAAATACTCTGACATTGTCATCTTCCAGTCGTTTACCTACCGATGAGGTCACTTTGTGCGGATCGATAAACAGGTTGACATGGTTTTGTGACACTATCATAAATGCGTGAAACACAGGATTATACTCCACGTCACTACCACGAAGATTAAGCATCCAGGCAATTTCGTCGAGGGCACACACAACATAATGTGTCACACCCTTTTGTTTCATCTGGTCGGTTATAACCTTTATCTTATCCTTACGTGACATTCCTGTAAACTCATCTTCAAGTTCAAAAATATCATCCTCAGGAATTATATCCCGGTCGAACCAAATCTCGTCAGCAAGATTGAGTCGTCCATCAATGCGTATATCGTTCTTTTTGAGTGCTGCAGCAAACGATTTATAATCAGTTACCGACATTGTGCGGGCGTCAAGTCCTACCACATTGCCCGGAGCTAAAGTCTCGGCAAGGAAATCGCGATATTCCGGCACTGCGGGTTCACCCATCCTGAAGAGTGATATGCCGCTGTCGCCAAGCTGCTGCTCGGCCTGCAGGAAGTAGCGTGAGTCAGTCCATAGTCCGGCTTCATCCATGGTGATGACAAGGGTGCCTGCCGAACCGTTGAATCCCGAGAGGTATTCGCGAAATTTCCAGAAATCGGCAATGTATTCGCTTAGATGCTGATCGGATGATAGTATTACCACAGCGTCAAGCCCCATCATAGCCATCTGGCTTCTGACCGTAAAGAGTTTGTCTGACTGACTCATAATATATTTTTTTTGAAATTTTCGATTTTTAAAAGATACTAATAAATATTATTCTTGTGCTTAACTTTTCAGACCTTCAGTTGTTAATCATTCCGGTTCGGTGACCAAAAGATTGGTATTACTGAATGTATGCGAATGCTAATGTACAAAAAAAGGCAAAAATTTCACACTGTCAACTGTTTTGTAAGTTTTTAATCTCTCAAAAAAACTGATATAAACCACAATAAATGAATAAATTTACACCCGCCAAAATAGTATTGGCATTTTTATCTAATCTTAGTTATTGTATTGATATAATGAATTTTAAATCATACTGTGCCGGCATTTGCCTGACAATAATTGATATTTTGGCAGGATATTCCAGAGTGGGAAAAATAAAGATTTTTTCTCTCGTTTTATTGCTGATAACCACGCTGTTACCATCGGCTGTAGCCCAAAGTAAAGATACTGTTTCGGTAAAGGTCGATATTGCCGAAGTTGAAGTCTCTGTTTTCAGGGCACCGGTAATTTATTCGCAGGCAGGGCGTTCAATTGAGATGAAGACCCGTGCAGATATTGAAAAAATGCCTGTTTTCAGTGTCGATCAGCTACTCGACATGATGCAGCAAATTGACATCCGTCAGCGTGGGCCTTTGGGTGTGCAGAGCGATATTGGTATTAGGGGAGGCTCTTTCGACCAGATTGTTATATTGCTTAACGGCATCAATATTACCGATCCACAAACCGGCCATTTCAATCTTAATCTACCCATCGACCTTGGCTGTATCGAAAAGGTAGAGGTACTCGAAGGACCTGCAGCCCGTGTGTATGGTCCTAACGCTTTTAGTGGTGCAATAAATTTAATAACCGGCTCCAACAGAGGTACTTCAACTGTTGTTAATGCCTCCGGAGGCAGCTTTGGACTTGCCTCAACATCTTTGGCTCAAACCATTAAAGCGGGTCAGTCTAATCATTTTATTTCTGGCTCATTGAGCCGCTCCGATGGTTATGTGGCCGACACCGATTTCAGATCCCGCAATCTCTTCTATCAGGGTAATGTGTTGGTTGATAACTCAAAAATAGAGCTCCAGGCCGGCTATAACTCAAAGGATTATGGTGCACTGACCTTCTATTCCGATAAATATCCAAGCCAGTATGAGGAGAATCGGACTACCTTTGGTTCGCTGAAATTTGTTTCGGGCTCAAAGGTAAAACACACCTCCCAGGCATATTGGCGGCGTAATACCGACATGTTCGACCTTAAACGCTACGATTCTAACAATAAAATCAATCATCACCTTACCGATGTGTATGGTGTAAAACAAAATTTTACCATTCCGTGGACTCTTGGACGCACATCGATTGGTGGTGAGTTGCGCAGCGAAAGTGTGTGGAGTACTACGCTTGGCAATATTATGGAATCTCCCAAGCCGGTTCCCGGCTATGACGCCGAGTACACCAGGTCGTTTAGTCGCAATAATGCCGCACTGTTTGCCGAGCATATTTATCATTATGGTAATCTTACTGTTGGGGCAGGCGTGCTTGTTAATGCCAACTCATCGCTCGACTGGAAGGTGACTCTTTTTCCGGGAGTCGATATGTCGTATTTGGTAGGCAGTAATGTAAAACTCTTTGCCACAGTCAATAAAGCACTAAGATTGCCCACTTTTACCGATCTGTTTTATTTAGATCCGGTTCAGAAGGGTAATGTTGATTTACGCCCCGAGGAGGCCGTTTCAATCGAAGGTGGGATAGGTTATTACAGAAATGCATTAGCCATTGTGCTTAGCTCTTACCATCAACAGGCCGATGAATTGATTGACTGGGGAAAGGCGCAGGGCGAGTCTATGTATCAAAGCCGTAATATATCGAATATGAAGAGCTATGGTGTTCAGACGTCGGCAAAATTTGATTTCACAAAGATTTGGAGTGACAGGGCGTTTTTGCAAAGCATCAATGCAGGATATTTCTACAATACCCAGAACAAAAAGGCCGAAGATGGCTATGAATCGCGTTTCGTGATGGATTATCTTCGACAGAAATTGGTGGTGAGCTTGTTTAACAGGTTGCCCTCCGATGTGCTGCTTAGTTGGAATGTGAAATTTCAGGATCGTAACGGTACCTTTTTGAAAACCGGGAGCTCCGATAGGGCTCATTATAAACCATTCTGGATTGCAGACCTTCGAATAAGCAGAGAGTTTAAAATGTGTAACCTATATGCCGAAGCATCAAACCTGTTCGACCAGAAATATGAGGATATTGCCAATGTGCCACAACCCGGATTGTGGTTGCGTGCAGGTATTAAAATTAAAATAGATTATTGATGGCCGGCTAAACACTGAGAATTTATGCAGAAATTAACCAAGGAACTGATAATTTACCCAAGAAATGAGTTGTTGGGGAAATTAAACCCAGGCCGGCCTTTCCGGCCCGAGCAATCATATATCCTGCTCATCAGAAAAGGGGTTTATGAAATCCGCTACAACCTTGTTAATCATATACTTGGTGATAACTGCATACTTTTTCTGAATAAAAACACCATCTATGAGTTTATTACAGCCGGTTTTACCGGTGAGGCTATGCTGATTGCCGTCAACTCTTCGTTCGACTCAATTTCGGCCATTAAGATTCGTAATCACCAGGTGTTTCAGCTCATTCCCCAAACTCAAAGCAGTCATTTTC